>CAZKIZ010000335.1:0-3972 GCA_964552935.1 uncultured Rhodohalobacter sp.
CGGGGTACCGGCTGCCGGGCTAGTTTCGAGCTCAGAACTTCTTTTAGTCATGAATACTCGTTGCTGGTCAGAAAGGCTCACTCACTCCATCGCTCCCTCTAAAAATCACCCCTTCACAACCGCAAGCGGCTGCAGTTCAATAACGATATCCACCAGGTCCGTCTGATTCGCCATCACCTCTTTAATATCCTTGTATGATCCCGGGGCCTCGTCCAGGTCGCTGCTGTGGCGGATCGCGTGCAGAATCCCTCTCTCCTCCAGCGCTTTCGACTCCTCCTCAACACTAAGCGTCTTCTTAGCTTTGGTTCGGCTCATCACTCGTCCCGCTCCGTGCGAGCACGATTCAAACGCCTTATCATTTCCTTTACCCCTTACGATGTAAGAGGGCGCGCCCTGCGATCCGGGAATCATTCCAAGCTCTCCTTCCCGGGCCCGCGTGGCTCCCTTTCGGTGAATGATCAGTTCCCTGTCAAAGTGATTTTCACGCGACGCAAAATTGTGAGGTTTATTAATAAAATCGTCAAACTCTGTGTCAGGTATCTCTTTTTGAAAAGCACTTTTCACCCGCTCCATCATCAACTTGCGGTTAGAGAGAGCAAACTCAATGCAGTAGTTCATCTCGTCAATGTAGAGGCTAAACTCCTCCGTACCCTCCCGGAAAAAGGCGAGATCTTTTGGCACATCGCTGCGTCCTTCATTCAGTTTCTTCGCTTTCTCGTTGTAGTGTTTCGCAACGGTGAAACCAATATTTCTTGAGCCGGAGTGGATCATAATCCAGATGTGTCCGTCTGATCCTTTTTGAATCTCAATAAAATGGTTGCCCCCGCCAAGCGTGCCCACCTGCTTCAGTGCACTTTGGTACTCCTGCTCCACTATCGGCAGATTACTATGTAACTCCGGCATCCACTTTTTCTCCTGCTGCTTATCGTGATGGCTGAAACCCACCGGTACTGTTTCACGAATGGTGCCAAGTATGTTTTTTAGACGATCGCGGCCGATCTCTTTTTGATTTGTTCGAAGTGAGCACATTCCGCAGCCTATGTCAACGCCTACAGCATTCGGAATGATGGCATCTTCCGTAGCCAGTACACCACCAATCGGCATCCCGTAACCCTGGTGGCTGTCCGGCATGATGGCGATATGGCTGAAAGACACCGGCAGATTGGCGATATCTTTCGCCTGTTTCAGGGCACCCTCCTCAATATCATCAAGCCAAAGGTTGATGGGAATACGTTCTGTCTCAATCACTCTTTTCATATATCTCCTATCCTGTTTATTATCATATAAACTATTGCTTCCGTGTTGTTTACAAACAGATATGCAGAGCAGTGCGTTTGCTGAATATCTCTCTGCAAAAAAAATGTGGCCTGTAAATTTATTCACTTTTTACCGGTTATTCATATCCAGTAAATAATTAATCCATTTATTTTATTAAGTAACAGTCAACAGAGTCGTATTTGATACTTCAATTTGCCACGCAGAAACAAAAATTTCAAATCACGGGAAAATGAACTATTTCTACCTTTCGATTTCTATATTGTTTGTAACCCTTATGACAGAACCCATCAAAGCACAATCTTACCTATACCAGGATCGCAACGCTTCAGTTGAAGAGCGCGTCGGGGATCTGCTGGATCGCATGACCGTTTACGAAAAGATCGGGCAGATGACCCAGCTAAATATCACCACCATCAATGAGACGGGGCATCAATCTAACGTAGTGCTTGTAGAAGAGAAAGCACGTAAGCTGATTGGTGAGCATCATATCGGCTCTTTTCTGAATGGAGAAGCTGTACCGCCGGAACAGTGGTTTGAATTTATGGACGGGCTGACCCGCCTGGCGATTGAGGAGAGCCGACTCGGAATTCCGATCATTTATGGAATCGATCATATACACGGCGCAAGCTATCTTGAGGGTGCAACTATTTTTCCGCAGGCTATAAACCTGGGAGCTACCTTCAATAAAAATCACAGCTACAACACCGGGCGCGTTACCGCTCTTGAGTCGGCTGACCTGGGGCACCACTGGAATTTTGCGCCTGTACTGGATCTTGGCGTAAATCCACTCTGGCCCCGTTTTTGGGAAACATTCGGTGAGGATCCGCACCTGGCGTCGGTAATGGGCAGAGCGTATGTAGAGGGATTTCAAAACGAAGAATATACAGAGCCCAAGAGAGTAGCGGCAACAGCGAAACACTTTCTGGGCTACTCAGATCCAAAATCGGGCTGGGACCGTTCACCGGCCTACATCCCGATGCAGGCTATTCACGAATTTCATCGTCCGCCGTTCCAGGCAGTAATTGATGCCGGCGTCAAAACCGTGATGCTGAACAGCGGTGAGGTAAACGGAGTGCCGGTGCACGCATCGTACGAACTGATCTCCGGGATGCTCCGTGATCAAATGGGGTTTGATGGTGTTGTTCTGACTGACTGGGCCGACATCGAAAAGCTGGTTAATTTCCACTATACGGCCGAAGATTTTAAGGAAGCAACCTACCAGGCAATATCAGCCGGTGTGGATATGAGCATGACACCGCTCACCCTCGAGTTTAACGAAGCGATGAGAGAGCTTGTGGAAGAGGGCAGAATTACGGAGGAGCGGGTGGATGAATCCGTACGAAGAATTTTAAGGCTGAAGTTTGAACTCGGCCTTTTTGAAGATCCTTACCCGCGCAATGACCGTTTCCACAGAATTGGAACGGAAGAGAACAGGATGGAGGCGCTGGATGCCGCACGGGAATCGATTGTGCTGCTGCTAAACAAAAACGGCGTGCTTCCGGCTGAAAATCCTCAAAAAATTATTGTAGCCGGTCCGTCAGCAAGCAGCAAACGAAACCTCTCCGGCGGGTGGACCATCGCCTGGCAGGGAGGCGAAGAGGAGCAGTTTCCCGATCGGGTTTTAACCATCATGGACGCATTGAAGCTGGAGTATCCGGAAGCACAAGTTGTGTACGCACAGGATATTCCCGGCAGAAATGAATTGAACAGCGCTGACTTAATTATCTACGCAGGTGGTGAAGAGCCATATACGGAGTTTGTGGGAAATATCAACGATCTCTCTCTGCCGCGTGAACAGCTTGATGATATCTCCGAACTTACAAATAGCAGCACCCCGCTTGCACTGGTGCTAGTACAGGGACGTCCAAGGCTGATTACGGAAGTGGCCGGCGATGTTGATGCTATTCTGTTTGCAGGACTTCCCGGTTTTGAGGGGGCTGAAGCGATCGCAAATGTCATCAGCGGAAAGGTGAATCCAAGCGGTAAACTTCCATTCTCCTATCCCATGTACCCAAATCACTACATTCCGTACAATCACAAACCGAGCGACGTCTACTTTTTTGAGGCGGATCATGCGAATGAGATTATTCAGGAAGAACAGGATCCTTCCCTGTTTCCATTCGGAGAAGGCCTCTCCTACACAACGTTTGAATATTCCGACCTAACGCTTAGCGATAATCAGCTGCTGACAGGGGAGCGAATTCGGGCCGAAGTAACGGTCACCAATAGTGGAAATCGTGCAGGCATGGAAAGCGTGCTTTGGTTTCTGACCGATCATGTGGGAAAAATTACCCGTCCGGTTAAAGAGCTGAAACATTTTGAGAAGGTGAATCTTGAGCCTGGAGAATCTGTGCGGCTGGAGTTCCTGATCAGTCCCAACAAACATCTGACCTACCCAGACCGTAACGGTGAGCCGGTACTGGAAGCGGGACGTTTTACGGTAAGAACCGGCGAGCTGACCAAAGAATTTTACCTCGATCTGGAGGATTAATTCTTACAGTTTGAGTTTCATTTCAAACGGAGACACTCTGTTTCTGACTGTTTCCCGTTCAGCACTTGAAACCTGATTTCGATTCTGAAAAAAAACTCCCCTCTATTTTTAGGAGGGGCGGGGAGTGGTCCATTGTTCCATCCCTATGCCTGTTCCGTGTTTTCTTCTGCAATTGAACTTTTGATGCTTCGATACTCTTTATT
>CAZKIZ010000336.1:0-3970 GCA_964552935.1 uncultured Rhodohalobacter sp.
ACTTCTGAACGCGGAAATGTCTACAATCTGTTCAGCTGCGAACCGGTTTCTCATTCTGATTTCTGCTCTATAACAGCCGACATCTTGCAGGCTGAGATCAGCAAAATGAGTGATCAACAGCTGCTCAAAAAATATGGCAAAACAGTGTACGAGGCGCTCACTTTTTCATCCCGTATCACCAGCCGTCATACGCTGATACAGCAGTCGGATAACCGATATCCAACAGTGCGTCAGGCGATCGGGGCGTCGGTTGTTTAGATTTCAGATGAAAGATGATATGGATACCTTTAAATATGGTATGTCTGTTTCCCGCTGAACAAGTGCATATCTCTAAACAAAGCCTTGGGATGAATCTGGTTGCTGAGATTGAACAGACATACCATATTTGGTTTCAAGCCCGATTCCGCTTTTCGGGACGGGTTTCTGTCAGCGTCAGGGGAAGTGTTCGACTGACTCTGTTCGTTTTAACAGTGTAAGATTAACATCAACCCAACGCTGACAGATCCGGTGGGTGCTGTCAGGTTGAAGTGAAAAGACCTGTCAGCATTCCGGAGCTTTTCCGGCTTCTGACAGCGTCGGGTCATTGCATCGATCCATGTCACATTCAACTTTCATTGCATGCAAACTCAACGCTGACAGATCCGGTGGGTGCTGTCAGGTTGAAACCCGCATCTCGTAAAGGCTGTACTCCCCGATATTCCAGAACGGTGTGTTGGAGATCAGGCGGTCGAATTTCCAGAGTTTCTCCGCCGCAGAGCCAAGCTTTCCAAGCAGGTGGGATCTGTACCATGCGGGATAGAAAAGACTGTAGCCGCGCTTCTGTGTGATTCTGAAATGGTCCCCAAATGCTCTTTTTATATCGGACGCTGAGAGAACCCGGCTGGGAATTTTCCGGTGGTCGGAGTAGCCGTTCCACTTGCCCCTGATCCGTTCAAACGCTTTATCAAACCGCCCTTTTGCCAGCCAGAGCGGGATCTCAGTAATGTAATAACGGTTCACAAACGTAAGTACTAACCGGGCGTCGTCCGTGCAGATGGCTCGGATATCCGCAGCCGCTTTTTCCAGATCGAACACGGTATTGAGTCCTCCAAAGTAAACATACACCATATCGAACTTTTTTCCGGCAAAGGCCTCAGATATATCCTCCACCGATCCCACTGAGAACCGGGCGTTAGTAATCCCTTTCGCCTCACAACGCTCTTTTACCAGGCGGATCATCTCCGGTGAAATGTCGATCGCATGGATGTTTCTGTCGGGATACTTACCGGCAAAATACTCAACATCAAAGCCGGGGCCACAGCCGATCTCAAGAGCGTTGGTGAACGACTCTCGTTCGGTGATTTTCCTGAACGATTCCCGGATTCGCTGGAGAACAGGGTTTTCATCATATCGCTCCTCAAAATCCCGGGCGTCATCATCGTAGTAGCTGGCTACTTCTTCGTAATACTCGCGCTTTTCAAACCCCTTCGTCATTCTGTTAGCTTTTTTTTGTCAGATTGTTTGAGATCTAACAATTAAGGATAGCAGGGGGTTCGGAAGCAGCAATAAGAAGCAAGACTTTTATGGAGAACCGCAAAGCCCTTATATATGCTAATTCCTAAGCGGTTTCCCGGTTTTCAGCATGTGCTCCATACGTTTGTGTGTCCGCTCATCCTGAAAACAGTCCAGGATAGCGTCCCGCTCCAGCTTCAGAACATACGACTCCGGCACTTCCTGCGGTTCACTAAGATCACCGCCCGTCATAATATCAGCCACTTTTCCGGCCAGCACTTTATCGTAGGGTGATGCAAATTTTCCTTCCGCCATATTGTAAAGCGTCACATTAAGTACGCTCCTTCCGGTCTGACCCATCAGTTTGATCTTTGGTTCAGCGGGTGGACGGTAACCGGCATCCGCAATCGCCCTGACCTGCTGTTTTGCTGTTTTTAGCAGCAGGTCGCGATGCATCACAATCAGATCCGAGTCGCGGAGGTAGCCAAACTCTTTAGCTTTTTGCGCGCTGTCGGATACCTTTGCGAGTCCAATCGTTTTAAAAGCGTCTTTGAGATACGGCAGCGGATCGGCGTCTTCCGATTCCTGTACTTTTCTCATCGCCCGCTCCAGCAGCTCTTTCGTGCCTCCGCCGGCAGGGATCAGGCCCACACCAAGCTCAACGAGTCCGCAGTAGAGTTCGTGGTGAGCCACAACTTTGTCGCAGTACATCATAAACTCCACGCCACCGCCAAAGCACCGGCCTGATACGGCTGCAACCACCGGAAACGGCTGATATCTCAGACCAACCGCCACGCGCTGAAAGTTCTCCACGGCCTCTTTGATCTTTCCAAAATCTCCATCTTTCAGCGCCTCTCCCGCTTCACCAAGATTTGCACCGTAGCTGAAATTCTCGTTGTCGTGGCCAATCACCAACGCGTCGAACTGTTCCTTTACAATCTCGCAGGCATGCTCAAGCGATCTCACCAGTTCAAAACCGAGCGTTTGCTGTTTCGTGCGAAATTCAAACAGCGCTACTCCATCGCCCATATCGTACAGGCCGGCACTCTTGTTGCCCCAAACTTCCTTCGCATCGTTTTTGAGATCGGCAACCGTAATGGCTCCTTCTGCCGGCGGGGAGAGGGAGTCGACCTTTCCGGTAGCGAGATTATAAACCGTTCCGTCCTTGTAAAATGATTGGCGCCCGCTGTCGAGCATCTCTTTAACCGATTCAGGCACATCACGTCCCTCCGATATCATCCGCTTCACCGAATCGCTGACGCCGATTGCATCCCATCGCTCAAACGGCCCCAGCTCCCAGTTGAAGCCCCCCTGCATTGCTCGGTCGATCGACTCTACCGAACCTGTGATCTCCGGGATCCGACTGGCCGAATAGAGAAGCAGATCGCAGTGAATTTTCCACAAAAACTTTCCGGCCCTGTCGTCTTGGTTCACCAGGAATTTGAGCCGCTCGCCGGACGTTTTGTGCTCTTTTTTTGCCCGGTCCGCCGACTCGAACGAAACATCCTGCTGCGGTTCATAATCAAGAGAATCGGGGTCGATCACATGATATTCATTTCCCTTTTCGCCTTTCACCTTTTTATAGAAACCGCGTCCTTTTTTATTCCCGTGCACTCCCTGCTCCACCATCTTTTTAAAGGCGTCGGGCAGTTTGAACACCTCCCGCCGTTCATCGTCGGGTATGGCAGGATAGAGATTTTCAGAAACGTGATTGATCACATCCAGTCCCGCCATATCAGCGGTTCGAAATGTTGCCGCTTTAGAGTAGCCGGTCAGCGTTCCGGTCAGGAAATCGATCTCCTCAGCTTTAAACTCACCGTTAAAAAACCACGGCATAATCGACGCCATCGAAAACACACCGATCCGGTTGGCGATAAAATTGGGCGTATCTTTGCAGCGAACCACACCTTTGCCCAAAATCTTCTCACAAAAACCGCTCATATACTCCACCACTTCGGCAGAGGTCGCTTTCGTGGGGATGATCTCCAGCAGCTTCATGTAGCGCGGAGGGTTGAAAAAATGGGTGCCAAGGAAATGTTTCTTAAATTCATTTGAAACCTCCTCGCTGATGTCAGAGATGGAAAGCCCGGAAGTGTTGGAGCTTACAATGGTGCCCGGCTTTCGCACCTTCTCAATCTTCGCCATCATATCCCGCTTGATGTCCATCCGCTCCACGATCACTTCACAGACCCAGTCGGCATCTTTCACCCACTCAAGGTTATCCTCAAAATTTCCCGGTGTTATCCGATCTGACCATCCCGGCAAAGCCAGCGGCGCCGGATTCATCTTGGTAAGCTTCTGAATATTCTCTTCTACTGTTTCATTGGGCCGTTTGGAGTTATCTGATTTCAGATCGAGCAGTTTCACATTCAGCCCGGCATTGACGCAGTGAGCCGCAATCTGACTTCCCATTACTCCGGAACCGAGGATGACGACGTTTTGAATGTTGAATTTGCTTGTTGGCATTGTCTTGATTTTT
>CAZKIZ010000337.1:0-3946 GCA_964552935.1 uncultured Rhodohalobacter sp.
AATAGTTTTGATCGATATTTTTGAGGAAATATTAAAAGCCGTGATCTGACTTCAAGCCCGCAAAGGTGTGGAAATACCTGATTTAATTCAAGTGATCCGGAAAAGTTACAGCACCGCTGCGAGAAACTACGAAGTCAGGTTTTACGTCAATGTGCTTTTCAGTTTAATCGTTATGGAGTCTACGATGAGGTAGAGCGACGGGATTATAAACAGGGTCAGGAGCGTAGAAACCAGCAGTCCGCCAACAACTGCAAGGGCAAGAGGCTGCATCAATTCGGCTCCTTCTCCGAATCCAATCGCAAGCGGAAGCATACCGCAGACGGTGGTAAGAGTGGTCATCATAATGGGACGAAAACGGATTCTGCCTGCTTCAAGGGCAGCTTCAAACGGTGATAGGCCCTGCTCGCGTTTTCCAATTTCGATATACTCCACAAGCAGAATGGCGTTATTAACCACAATTCCAACCAGCAGAATAACCCCGATGAGTACCGGAGCGCCTATAGTTGTTCCTGTAGCCCAGAGAATCAGCGCTACTCCGACGAGCGCCAGCGGAGCGGCCGTTAAGATCACCAGGGGATTTGAGAGGCGCTCGTACTGAACCGCCATCACCACAAAAACGAGAAAGAGTGCAAGCATTGTAACGTTTAACAGATTCCTGTTGGTCTCCCGGATCACCTCTTCCTCACCGCCGTAAATCAGGGTATACCCCTGGGGGAGCTCAAAATCCTGCAGCCGCTCCCTTACTATACTGTTTACTGTGCCGACGTCGGATACCTCACGGTTTACATCACCATTTATTCGATAGATCCGGACCTGGTTTTCACGTTCGATGTGCGCGGGTCCGTCTTCCAGGGAAAAACTGGCTACATCCCCGAGGCGAATGGTCTGATCGTTTTCCCGGAACAGGAGCAGGTTCGCAAGATCTTCGGTATTCGACACCCGATCTCTTGGCAGCATCACACGGATATCATACTCCGTGATCCCGGTACTGTACCTTGTTGGAACCGAGCCGCCTACAGCGGTTTGTATGGCAGAGCCCACATCGGAAATCCTGAGTCCGTAATCTGAAGCGCGCTCACGATCGGCACGAATGCTGAGCATTGGCGTGCGATCGTCGCGGGCAATTTCGATGTTGCTCATCCCATCAATACCCTGGAGCTGAGGCAGCATCTCGCGCCCCAGGCGATCCAGTACATCAATATCATCACCCACAATTCCGATGGAGATATCGGCCCCGGCCATTGTGGTTTGAATTCCGGGAATACTGGGCGGGCTGGCCGACAAGCGCGCGCCGGGTATTTCAAGCTCATCCAGTTTCTCTTCCATATCGATCACCCAGCGGCCTGCGCTAATGCTTCGCTGTGATGCCGGGGTCAGCATAACAGAAAATCGTGCGGTTCCCGGCCGTTCATTCAAAATTCCTCCGCCGAGATGGCCGCCGGTTAAACTGAATACGTTTTGCACCTCCGGCATCTCGTTGATTTTCTCCTCAACCATAAGCGCATAGCGGTTCGTGACATCGGGCGGGGCTCCGGGGGGAAGGCTTAGCCTTACGCCAACATTTCCGTCATCCACCTGTGGCAGAAATTCATTTCCTAGCGTTCCCATCAGGTAAAACGCGCCGATTAGCATCAAGAACGCGGCAGATACCACCCAATAGCGAAGCCGGAATACCGGTCTGGCAATACGCAGGTACAGATTTATAGCACCTTTCAAGCCTCTGTTAAACAACCGGATCAGCCTGCTGTTTTCGAACCCGCTGCTGTACTTTAGTTTGGTGAAAAGGGCTGAAAGCGTGGGTACGAGCGTAAGTGCAGCGGCAAGTGAAGCCAGGATAGCGAATGATATCGTCAGGATCAGCTCCTGGAAGATCATTGCAGCGAGGCCGGTGATTAGCAGAAAAGGTACAACCGCCGCAAGATTGGTCATGGTGGAGGCCACAACGGCCGAGGTAACCTCTTTTGCACCGTCGAACGCGGCGTCATCGGCAGACTTTCCGAGTTCTTCTCGGTGGCGGTAGATGTTTTCGAGCATCACGATGGAGTTATCGAGCAGGAGTCCGACGCCGAGCGCCAGCCCGCCAAGACTCATGATATTTAGTGTAAGATTTCCAAGCCCCATCATCGCAAACGTTGCCAGGATGGCTATTGGAATAGAGATTCCGATCACAAACGCCTTACGGAAACTTCCCAGGAACAGCAGAACAACGATCATGGCCAGCACACCGCCCAGGAAAGCTGCCACACTTACAGCCCCGATGGAGTTTTCAATAAAAAAGGATTGATCGGTTACTAGCTCAAATTGAATATCATCGGGTATGAAACCACTTTGCAGCAGCCGGTCCATCTCACTCTTCACTCCGTCAATCACCTCCAGCGTGTTGGCATCAGGGAGCTTGGTTATAGATAGCTGGGTTGCCTGTTCACCGTTCAGCCTCACAAAAATTCGCTGTTCCCGGTTTCCATCCACAACTTCGGCCAGTTCGTGCAGCGCAATTTTCCGGTTTGAGTTTGGTAGTGAGATCAGGATGTTTCTCATGTCGTCTACACTTTGAAAACGTCCGTCCGTTTTTGCCATCACATCAAACGTATCGGAAGTGACCTGGCCGGCGGCAAGATCAACATTCTCGTCCTGAAGAGTCTGTTCGATATAGGAGATCGGGATGCCGTGATAGTCAAGGCGCTCCTGGTCTACAATAACCTGGATTTCACGGATAAGGCCGCCGGCAACCTCAACGCCGCCAACGCCGTGAACGGACTGAAGCTGGGGCGATAGACGGGTTTCGAGCCAGTCGCGCACCTCCATCGGATTTCGTATGGTTGAGGTGAAGGCCGCTTCGTATACGGGATCCTGAGAGGGATCAAATTTATAGACTCTCGGCGGCATAATGTCGGGCGGAAGCTGGGTTCGTGCCAGTTCCATGTTCCGGGAGGCGTCCTGGAGAGCCAGGTCGATATTGGTGCCGTAGTCAAAGATCAGGTTCACATTTGTACGGCCTTCCGAAGCCCGGCTTTCGATGCTCACAAGATTTTCGGTGGCGGCAAGGTTGGCTTCCAGTACCCGGGTTACCTGCTGCTCCATCACCTCAGGAGCGGTTCCGGGGTAGTTTACCGTTACCCGTATCTGCGGGTAGTTTATATTTGGCAGAAGGTCGACGGCCAGGCGTTCCAGGAAGAACATCCCCAGTACGATCACCACCGAAGCGATGGCAATGGTGCCTACAGGGCGCTTTATGGTCTGCGCAGTAAGCCCGCTTTTTTCTTTGTTTTCAATTCCTATCGGTTTGTTGCTCTCTTCCATCACTCGATCCACTCCGTGATTCGAACATGGGTACCCTCACTCAGGTTGGTGGGATTGGTCCCCACAACAACATCGCCCGGCTGCAGGCCCGAACGGATTTCGGTTCGGTTTCTGCGGGCAACACCAATTTCAACATCCGTTCTAACCAGTGTATCAGCCCGGACAGTATACAAGAATTGTTCACCTCGCTGAGAGGCCAAAAGGGATTCGCTGGGCACGGCCAGCGCCTGCTCTCGCTGGTCTACGTCAAAATGGACGCGGGCCATGAAGCCGGGACGTACCGGGATGTCGGGATTTCCGGTCAGTTCAACCTCCACCGGAAACCTCCGGCTTGATGACTCCGCCGAAGGGAATATCCGTCGAACGGTCGCTATCACGGTCTGATCAGGATAGGCGTCGAACGTTACCTCTACGCTGTCGCCTCGGTTCACGTGGATAACATCAAGCTCTGATAGACCCACGCGCAGTACAAGGCGGTCCAGGTTTTCCATTCTGAAGAGCTGCTCGTTTGCAGAGACCGGAGATCCGGGTTCAATGTAGCGCCCGGTAATCACACCGGCTGATTTTGCATAAATTTTTCCAAGGTCAGATCGTGTCTGCCAGACATCCTTTTCAGCTTCCGCAACGGAGAGTTCTGCGCGAACGT
>CAZKIZ010000338.1:0-3937 GCA_964552935.1 uncultured Rhodohalobacter sp.
TCGTGCCCCTCTGAAAAGAGCTGGTCGAGAGTGATGAAATTGCCCGCCGATTTACTCATCTTTGCACCGTCAATTGTCACCATGTTGTTGTGAACCCAATAGTTGGCTGGATCCTTGCCGTGCGCTCCCCTGCACTGGGCAATCTCAGCTTCGTGATGAGGAAACTGCAAGTCAAGCCCGCCGCCATGGATGTCGAACTGCTCACCCAGGTACTTTGTGCTCATTGTGGTACACTCAATATGCCAGCCGGGAAAACCATCACCCCAGGGTGAATCCCATCGCATGATATGCTCCGGAGATGCTTTTTTCCAGAGAGCAAAATCGTGCGGACTCTTCTTCTCCTCTATTCCTTCAGTATCGCGGCTGCCGGCCTGCAGATCCTCCAGCACCTTTCCTGAGAGTTCACCATAGCTGTTGCTTTTCCTGTAGGCTTCAAGGTCAAAATAGACATTGCCGTTTACTTCATACCCGAGCCCGTTTTCGATAATCTTTTCAACGAGCTTAATCTGCTCGATGATGTGACCCGAAGCTGTGGGTTCAATACTGGGACGCTTACAATTCAGGGCGTCCAGGCCTTTGTGGTACTGCAGCGTGTAGTGCTGAACCACCTCCATCGGCTCAAGCTCTTCAAGCCGCGCTTTTTTTGCAATCTTATCTTCACCTGAATCCTCTTCCTCGTTTTCGAGGTGGCCAACATCGGTGATATTTCTAACATACCGCACTTTAAAGCCCATGTGCTGCAGGTATCGGTAGATTACATCAAACGTAATTCCGGCCCGTGCGTGCCCCAGATGCGGATCCCCGTACACGGTTGGGCCGCATACGTAAAGCCCAACTAAAGGTGGCTTAATCGGTTTAAAGGTCTCTTTCTTTTTGGTAAGTGAATTAAATATCCGGATAGGAAAGCGTTCCTGTTCCTGCATGTGTACGTTTAGTTTGAATTACATCTCTGTATGAGCATTGATGTAATCGATAAATCTTTGTTGAGTGAGTTTCTCTTTAAATGCGCCCCGGTATTCTGTGGTAACCGTACTGCTGGCACGATCCTGGATACCGCGTGTAGACACGCAAAGGTGTTTACTTTCTATAAAAACAGCCACATCATCCGTTTCCAGCGAAGCCTCCAGTTCATCCGCAATCTGTAGCGTAAGACGCTCCTGCACCTGCGGACGTCTCGAATAATAATCTACCATCCGATTGATTTTTGACAGGCCAATTACCCTGCCGCTGCTTTTGTAAGCAACATGGGCTTTGCCGAGAAAAGGAAGAAAGTGATGCTCGCAGAAAGAGGTGACATTAATATTTTTCACCACTACAAGATCATCATACTCATATTTATTATCGAATTTCTTGGCATCAGGACGATTCTTTGGGTTGAGGCCTTGAAAAATTTCCCTGACGTACATTTTTGCCACTCGATGAGGTGTGCCACTCAGGCTTTCGTCATTCAGATCGAGGCCTAGAGTCTCCATAATTTCACTGAAGTGGCCTTCAATTTTTTTAATTTTCTCTTCATCACTCAGCTTAAAAGCATCATCTCTGAGTGGAGTTTGTACTGATGTGGCAACGTGATCGTCACCAATATCGTCAGCATGAGCCGAAGTGTGGTTATTTTTCGGCACGTTTAGCGGTTTATTATCTTTATTCATCTATTTTATAAACTTCTTGAACAACTATTTTCACAAACAATAAAATTACGGCTTCAAACCGCCATTTCATAATGTACTGCCGGTGTAAGCAGAGAAGCAGTTATTGGATTAACTCTTATCGGAGCCACCGGTTTTATTTATAAAGTAAAGCTGTTGGGTTTGGATTTAACTTTGGTCGGTTGCAGATACCGAAACTTTTTCCGGTATCTGCATTGCCGCATAATAGTACACTTTTGGTTGATCAGGAGTTCTGTTTCTTTCTGAAAGTGTTAATAATACCTCCATCCAGTAGTGCCTGCAGCTGCCGCCCGCTTAGGGTATGAAAGGTTTCATACTCACTCCCTTTCGTGACATTTTTTATGGTGACTGAGCCGCCTTTTTTGAGCTGTTCACGAATGTTATCACTTTTCAGTATATCACCCTGCTCAATGTCATCCAGATCCTCCGGGTTTTTGAACTCAAGTGGTGCAATCCCGAAGTTTATCAGGTTTTGCCACCCTATCCTGGCGTAACTCTTGGCAATAACGGCTTTCTGTCCAAGATAACGCGGTGCAATTGCCGCGTGTTCACGGCTTGACCCCTGCGCATAGTTTTCGCCTGCTACTACAACGTGACCGTCGTTGGTTTTCTTGGTCTCCATCGCACGATCGTAAAAGCTTTCATCTATCACAGAAAAAGAAAATTTACTGATCTCAGGAATATTACTCCTGAACGGAAGTACGTCTGCTCCCGCCCGAAGTATTTCATCGGTTGAGATATTATCACCCATTTTTAGAAGAACAGGTACCTCAAAGTCACTCAGTTCACTAAAGTCGGGCAGCGTTGAAATGTTAGGTCCTTTCACAAGGTCTTTCTGTTTTCCATTTTTTGATGGAGCAATCAGCATTTCACGATTGATAATTACCTCGTCCGGCTGCCGGAATTTAGGATAGGACATGCCGTAGAGCTTTTCAAGATCCCGGGGGTCAGTAATTTTTCCTGTCAATGCTGATGCAGTGGCCGTTTCGGGACTACAGAGATACACTGAGTCTTCTTTGGTTCCTGACCTGTCGGGAAAGTTACGGGGAACTGTCCTCAGGCTGTTTTTACCCGATGCTGGTGCCTGACCCATCCCAATGCAGCCATTACATCCCGCCTGGTGAATCCTGGCGCCTGACTGCACAAGATGAAGCATCACTCCGTTTTTCACCATGTTTTCAATAATCTGGCGTGAGGTCGGGTTTACATCAAAACTAACTTCATCACTGATTCTTCGTCCCCTTACTATTTCAGAGGTAATCCAAAAATCACGATAGCTCGGGTTTGCTGATGACCCAATGTAGGATTGATAAATTTCGCGACCCTCAACCTCTCTGACTGGCACTACATTACCGGGGCTGCTCGGGAGTGCAATCAGCGGTACTACGTCATCCAGTACAATCTCGTCGTATTTATCATACTCTGCACCCTCATCGGCAACAAGCTCTGTCCAGTCCTGTTCACGGTGCTGCTCAGCAAGGAAACGCTTTACCTCACCGTCTGAAGGAAATACAGTAGTGGTTGCTCCCATCTCAGTGCCCATGTTGGCTATCACATGCCGATCCATAGCAGAGAGCTCGTCCAGGCCTGGCCCGAAATACTCAATGACGTATCCGCGGGCCCCTTTAACATCATAGCGTCGAAGCATTTCGAGTACTACATCTTTCGCACTTACCCAGTCGGGCATTTTACCAGTCAGTTTAACTCCCAATACTTTCGGCATCTTCAGGTACATCGGCTCACCGGCAATCGCAAAAGCTACATCAAGCCCGCCGGCACCCAGGGCAAACATGCCCATACAGCCGGATGCGGGTGTGTGGCTGTCTGATCCGGCGAGTGTCTTTCCGGGTGCTGCAAAATGTTCAGTATGAACCGGGTGGCTCACACCATTGCCAGGCCGGCTGTACCAAATTCCAAACCGCTCAGCCGCAGATTTGAGAAAAAGGTGGTCATCAGGGTTTTTAAAATCTGTTTGCAGAAGATTGTGATCAACATACTGGCACGATACTTCTGTCTTTGCTTTATCCAGGTTCATCGCTTCAAGTTCCAGCATCACAAGCGTTCCTGTAGCATCCTGAGTGAGGGTTTGATCAATCTTTATCCCTATCTCTTCTCCTGCTTTTATCTCACCATCTACAAGGTGTGATTCTATAAGCTTTTCTGTAACATTTAGAGGTCGTCCCATAATTTACCTTTGCTTAGTTAAGTAATTGCCTTTAATAGATATAAGGTATTATCATTGGAAATAATTCACAAAGCTCTTACAAAAA
>CAZKIZ010000339.1:0-2737 GCA_964552935.1 uncultured Rhodohalobacter sp.
GCCACAGGCAATATCAGTGTCCATTTGCCTATTGCACCATCCGATGCCTGGTCTACGTAGCTCGATAGTACATGCACATCAGGTTCCGCCACCGTAATGGCAAATCCCAGTATGAAACTGAAAAGCAGAATCATCCAGACTTTTCCTGTTTTCGGCAAGGCTGATCCAATCATCTCCCCAACAGGAAGCAGACCTATATGCACACCGATCAGGAAGAGAGCAAAACCAACCGACACAAAAACAACGCCTACCAAAAACTGAAGAACCGACTCAAATGGGAGCCAAATGAGCGTATATTGTAATACAAGTACCAGAAGAGTAATGGGCATAATTGCATAGACAACCTCCCAAATTGTTTCCTCTACTGTTTGCATATATTGATTTTATTTCAGGTTGATGCAGATAGTTTGAATGAAAATACAAAAAATCGAGCCACTAATAACACTCAATTAAGACATGTGGCTAATTATCATGGCTGATATTTAGGATCTGTGTAGCCGCCATTTTTCGGATAGCTATATTCTTGCAATTAAAATCAACAGTCGGGGATCAGAGCCCTTCAATGATCTTATTCACGTGATTTATCTCATCCTCATTTACCGTATGGCCCATTCCTTTGTAGATGTTTTTGGTAACATCGGCACCCAGTCCGGACAGAATCTGTTCGGTTTCATCCACGCGCTCTTTGGGGATATGCGGGTCGATATTGCTGCATCCAAGAAAGACAGGGGTCTGCTCCAGGCTGCCGCTGTAGTTGTCTGCCGAAACAGAGTCCCCGATGACACCGCCGCTGAGGGCAGCGAGTCCGCCATATTTTGCCGGGTGACGCGCCACATACTCCGATGCCAGGCAGGCTCCCTGTGAAAAACCGAGCAGAATGATCTTCTCTTTGGGAATTCCGGATGCTTCGAGATCAGTGATGATATCAAAAATCACCTGCAGCCCGGATGAGAGGCCCGGTTCGTTGCGGTCGGTCGGGGCGAGAAATGAGTTGGGATACCACTGGTGACCGCTTGCCTGCGGCGCCACATAATGGAGCTCCGGGGCGTTGAATTCATCAGTAAGCGTTAATATGCTTGGTGCTGAAGCTCCCCGGCCGTGAATCAATATCATGGCACCTTTGGCATCGTTCACATCCGCTCCGCCTGTTGCTCTGGGTTGATTTTGATGGGGCCCTTTAAATTTGGAATCTGAGTCTGCTCTGAACATGAGAATGAATTTGTTGCGGTTATAAACTTTTCAACAAAAGATACAGCTTTTTAATTTAATGTTGAAGTATTCAAAGAAGAGCTCACTAATTGACAGCGGCGTTCTGAAAATCGGTGAATAAGCCGTTCAGCTGCAGAAAAGATAAAAAAAGGGGATGGAAATCTCTTCCCACCCCCTGATATGATTACCCCGAAAGCCAATTCCGAGGAATCACAAACCGATCCTCATGTACTCAATGATATTATCAGCCCTTGCAGGTGAAATCTTAAGTACAGTTTTTATTTTTTTGAACAGCCGCACTGCCCGGGTGAATGAACAGTGTGGCGGATGTAAAAAATGGTCAAAATGGGGTGCGTTAGAGGTATTCACGGGAATCAAATTGAATTAGAACAGGGATTTGCATTTATTCAGGCAGAATAATTCAGATAAACAAAACTACGCATATGTCTCATCGCGCTACTCTACTCTCAATCTCTCTCATGATTCTGGCACTCTCTGCCGGCTTTTCTATTGAAAACGCACAGTCTCAAAACGGACCCGATTTCAGCGACGGGTATCTCACTCCGCCTGAATCTCTGTCGGAGGAGATTCTGGCCCCGCGTCACGAAAGCGTAACGTTAAGCAATCTCAGCCCTTCCGGCGACTATTTCCTGAACACGGTTCAAACCGGGCTTTCACAGCTTTCTGCCCACGCAAAACCTCACTACAACATCGCCGGGCTGCAGGTTGATTACCGGGCCAATCGTCACCGCTCTTTTACAACCAGAACGCCAACGGCTGGTATTGAACTGATCGGATCGCGTGATGGTGAGGTTCGAACCCTAAGCACTCCCTCAAGCGCGGTGATTTCAAACATAAGCTGGTCGCCCGATGGCGAGCGCCTTGCGTATTTTGGCCACTACGAAAACGCCACCCATATTTATACGGCAGATCTGGAAACGGGACGATCAACACGTATGACCAATCGCCCGGTTTTGGCTACATCCGTAACATCATTTGAGTGGTCGGGGGACGGGCAATCTATTTTCACTGTACTGATCCCGGAGCGTCGCGGGGGAGAGCCGTCACCACCGGAAACTCCTGATGTACTGCAGGTTCGCACCACAAGCCCCGGCGAAAACAGGCTTCGGACGTATCAATCGCTGTTGAAAGACCGGCATGAAGGAAATCTGCTGGAGTACTATACAACCGGACAGCTCGCGAAAATTAATGTTAACAACCGCTCCGTGAACCGGATCGGTGAGCCTGCAATGTTCAGGAGCTTCAATGCATCACCCGATGGCGACTATGTAATTGTCCAAAAAACAGAGAAGCCATTTTCATACATCGTGCCTGCCAGTCTGTTTAGCTGGACTGAGGAGATCTGGGATCTTGACGGAACGGCTGTTGTGACGGAGCTGCGGAAATCGGATACAAGAATTGGCAATCCCGATCATGATGAATTTGAAGATTTTGGACGCCGCAATATTCAGTGGCGCCCCGATGGCAATGGATTGAGTCTCCTGCTGAAGCCTGAGGATGAAAACGG
>CAZKIZ010000339.1:2837-3928 GCA_964552935.1 uncultured Rhodohalobacter sp.
AATGACGATGACGAGCCGGCGGACCGTGTTATGCAGTGGATGCCGCCATTTGGGGAAGAAGACCTGACCCTGGTATATCCTGCTGACCGGGAGATGAACTCTGTAGTTTACTCTGATGAAGCTGACATTCTTTTTATCACAGAAAGAAGAAGCGGTAACGAACGACTCTACGCAGTGTTTACCGAGCAGCCCGACTCAACATATACCATTTACAGGTATGACAGGTCTGAATTTTATGACGATCCCGGCAGCCTGATGAGGAGTGATGGTGATCTTGGCGTGTCGGCAGCTCATTTGTCAACTGACAGAGAGCACGTGTTTCTAAGCGGAACCGAATATTTTGAGGATTTCAATGAGCAGGCACCCCGGCCATTTATTGATAAGGTTACTATTCGCGATGGTGAAACGGAGAGAATCTTTCAATCTTCAGAAGATGTTTATGAGAGGGTTACGGCTGTTCTGGATGACGATCTGAATGACATCATGATTGAACGTCAATCACAGGATATGCTTCCCGATTCATGGATATATAACCTGGAATCTGAAAGCATGACACGCCTGACCAATAACAGGGATTATAACGAAGCGGTAACCCAGACCTATCGTGAGCGGTACAAACTAAAGCGGGCTGATGGCTATGAATTCTGGATGGAGGTTGTGATGCCGAACGACTGGGACGGCCAGCCGCTGCCCGGCCTGATATGGCACTACCCGCGTGAATACGACGACCAGGAAGAGTATAACGAGGGGCTTCGCAGGTTCAATAAAAACAGCTATCCGCGAATTGGCGCCCGGACTGCGGATATTATGACGAAGGAGGGATACGCTGTTCTGAAGCCCGACTGGCCAATTGTAGGCGAGCGCGGCACTTCGAACGACAGCTTTGTATGGAGCATCGTGCAGAACAGCACCGTGGTGATCGACAGCGCCGCTGCACGGGGCTATATCGATCGAAACAAAATGGCGATTGGCGGTCACAGTTACGGCGCATTCGGCACATCAAACGCAATGATTCATACGTCGTTTTTTAAAGCGGGAATTGCCGGGGCAGGTAACTACAACCGAACGCTGACTCCGCTCGGTTTTCAGCG
>CAZKIZ010000340.1:0-3891 GCA_964552935.1 uncultured Rhodohalobacter sp.
CAACACCGTCTTTTCAAAGGCGTCTTATCAGTCTGCAAACGAAACAAGTCCGGCACTCTATGCCGGTGGTTTTATCACTCAGGCCGACGGCGCTTACACACGCGGAGTGGCACGCTGGATGCAAAAAGAGCCCGCAATCACTGATTCACGATGGGATGCAGAGTTCGGGAGAATCGGGGCAGATCAGTTCATCAGGGCTATGCACCTTCACACGGATGCAGATGGCAATAAGCTTCTTGTAGCTTCAGGGGATATGAACCGGATAAACGGTAGTGAACCGGGCACTATTTTCGGATTTGATGGCGAGAAGTGGTTTGCAATGGGAGAACGAACGATCCATGCACGACAGATATTCACGTTCGATTACGGCAGCGGGCCGGAACTTTATGCCGTTTACCCCGGCGGAACCAATCAATTAGTGAGGTGGGATGGTGAAGAGTGGGTCAATTTTGGTTCAACCCCGTTTCATACGTTGAACGATCATGTGGTTGTGGAAGAGAACGGAGAGCAGATTCTCTATGCGGTGGGCAGTTCCGGTTCCAGCGCGTTTGTACTTACATTTGATGGATCAACCTGGGAGATCATCACGCAGGATATTGCGGCACCGTCTTCTATAACCTGGCATGATGGAAGGCTGTTTGTAGGCGGTGGATTTTCATCGGTGGCTGGTGTGGATATCGGGGCCGGAGTTGCCCGGTGGAATCCCGAAACGGATACGTGGTCCGGTATTCATAGAGGGACTGAATGCTCTCCTTCGGCAGATCCCGATTGTTCAACGACAGTTGGCCAGGTGCGGACACTCCACATGCATAACGGCTACCTGGTTATGGGCGGTGCGTTTACCTATGCCGGTGGCGAGCGAAGTAACAGGGTTGCAAGGATCAACCTTGATGAAACAAATTCGCAATGGGAATCCATGCCGGGTTTCGATGGTACTACCCTGACTGGATATTATATCGATGATCTTGCATCATTAGAGACTGAAGAGGGATCACAGCTTTACGCCGGAGGTAGTTTCTGGCTCGGTGAAGAAGGTGTGCAGGTAAATATCGTTCGCTGGAACGGGGTAGCCTGGGAGCCGCTTGAGGAGGGTGCAAGGCGGCTGGTGCCCAACCAGGACGGGTATGTGAACCACATCATTCCACATGTGGAAAATAGGAGGGCAGAGCTTTTTGTTGGTGGATATTTTCAGGGCGCAGGCCCTTTTGCATCCAACAATATTGCCCGCTGGTTCCCTGATAATCGTCCGCCGGAAGTGCCTGTATCTGTGTCGCCGGAACATCGATCGCATGACAATTCAGCAACCCTTTCGTTTTCATGGTTCAGTGTTGATGATGCTCCTCTGTTTGATCTACAGGTTGCTACTGATCCCGCGTTCAGCACAGTCGTCTTCAGTGAACAGGACCTTACAGAGACCGGCATTGATAACGTTGAGCTTGCTGAAAATGAACTTTACTATTGGCGGATTCGCGCCAAACGGGATGGCTTCATAAGCTGCTGGTCGGAACCCGCCTACTTTACAATAGGATCGGTTACATCGGGTGAGATTATTTCCGAACAGCCGATGGAGTTTCGCCTTGATCAAAACTATCCCAATCCGTTCAATCCCACAACAACGATCGGTTTCCAGCTGCCGGCGGCATCCGATGTACGCCTCGAAGTGTTTGATATCATCGGCCGGCGTGTGGCGGTTCTCCTGGATGGCCCGGTACAAGCAGGCAGACATACGTTTGAATTCAACGCTTCACATCTTGCCAGCGGAGTGTATATTTATCGCCTTACAGCCGGTAATCAGGTGTTAACCCGAAAATTGACGCTGATTAAATAAGGCAAGGGGAGAGAGGGAAACCGCTGAACCGGATTTGAGATTGCGGCTTCAGTATAAGCAGGCAAAACAGAGAAGCATATCTGCAAATGTAACGAGATAATGTGGGTGCCTTCATTCAGATACTGATAAGTTAATTGCATTATTTTCATGTGGAAACCTCAAATCTGCTCAAAATTTGACAGTGTGTATGATTATTTTAATTTTATAAAGCAGAGTCATTTTAATGAGTATTAGTGATCCAAAACGCCAATAACTCCTCAAAAATACAATACTATTCAGGCGTCTGCGGCTGTTCTGTTACTTCATCCAGATAGCCGGCAGTTGGTAACAGGAGAAATATGATCGACCACGATCTTGACTGGTTAATCGTGTGAAGTTTCAATTCAGATCAAGATCCTGATCATCAGAAAATCAAAAAGATCATCTCATTATGAATTGTCACTCTTCTGTGACAATAGGAACTATATTGTGAATCGCATAAATTGGAGAGCATATGTCACCTGCTTTAAGAATACTGACTTTCTTAACTGCATTTCTAATTCTGACAGGTTTGGCCGCAAATTTACAAGCTCAAAATGAACTGTGGAGTTATACTGCCGAATCCTCACAGGGCATTACAGCTCCGGTATACGATGATGGGAAAATCTTTTTTACCGAAGCCAATCATGTCGAAGCAGTAGATGCCGAGACCGGGGATCAGTTATGGCGCAACGAAATATTCCTTGGTGAATTTAGTCCGGCTCCGGCTGCCGCCGGTGGTATGGTGTACGTCGTTGGAGATGACGGGAATGCGACGGCATTCGATGCAGAGACCGGTGAAGAAGAGTGGGTTTACGAAGCCGGATATCAGATACGATCTCCGCCGAGAGTGGTCGATGGGACACTATATTTTGGTACGTATTGGAGGGATAGTAAGGTGTACGCGATCGGCGCAGAGACTGGTGAAGAAGAGTGGACGCACGACGGTCCAAGCTCAGATATTCTACCGATAGAGGTGGTCGATGGCACAGTGTACGCTGGGAGTTACGACCTGAATCTATATGCAGAACTTTACGCGATAGACACGGACGGCACTACTGAATGGGTTTTCGATATAGATAATGCGGAGATATCGCTGATCGACGTCGCCGACAACACCGTGTACACGACTGACGGAACAGTCGTGTACGCAATCGACGCTGAAAGTGGTGATGCGGAGTGGGAAATAGAAATTGAAGACGGTGCGAGACAGGTGGTTCACGACAATGGAAACCTCTACTTCTCGTACGATGGGGAAGTACTCGCTCTGGACGTAGAGACACAGGAAGAACTGTGGCGTGTCGATGTTGACCCGAGTGATTCCAAGAGTGTCTCGCCGGTAGAACCAGCCGGCGACTTTATCTACGTAGGTAGCGAGGGAGAGGAGGCGGTACACCAGTTAGACGCTGAAACCGGCGAAGAACTCTGGAGATTTGACGCCGACTGGGAAGTGAGTGTGAAGCCCACGTTGGTCGATCAAGTGCTGTACGCGATGTCCAGGAACGGTGTGCTGCACGCAATAGACGTAGGGGATGGTGAGCCTGTGAGTTCAGAAACGGGCCCTGCTGTGCCAGATGATTTTGCGCTAAATCAAAATTATCCAAATCCCTTCAATCCGAAAACAGTGATCAGTTTTAATTTGCCGGAGGCGGGAAATGTAAGGCTGGAAGTGATGGATGTTCTCGGCAGAAGAGTTGCAATTCTGGTGGACGAAGTAAAACAGCCCGGCCAGCATGAAGTAATTTTCGATGCTTCCCAATTGTCCAGCGGCACCTATATTTACCGCCTTGAAGCAGGGGAATTTAGTAAGACCCGAAAGATGATGTTTGTGAAGTAACTTGAGTTCGGGATAAGGGAATAAAATTTTTTTCCTCAATAAAATCCAAAGCCGCAGGCCGCCTGTTAGGTGAAGGGTTTTGTCCATATCAACTATATTCAGGCATCAACACCCTATTACTTTTCACTTTTTTACCCAACCCCCTGTTTCCTTCTTTCCTCTCTTTGCAGTACCATACAGGCCACGAAAAAATCCATCTCCCGGGAAA
>CAZKIZ010000341.1:0-3887 GCA_964552935.1 uncultured Rhodohalobacter sp.
ACTCCGGGTCCATACAGATCTCCATAAACTGATCGTCGCTATCCCGGCCGGGCCGCAACAGGATATGCTCAAACAGATACATCCCCTCATCAAACTGCTTCTGCTCCATCTTTTCAGACAGATTCTCAATCCATTCCAATGCGACATCCTCCGATTCAAATTCTTCATCAGATTGCGCCACTTTATCATCCATTCGGTTCAGCAGAAAAACTGTGTGCTTCCCGCCGGCCGGTTCTATTTGATAGCTGGAATCATCAGCTGCCAACCGAATTGCATCCCACAAACCGGCTGCCGCCTGATTTTCCGATTCGTACGTTTTCATACTTTTCAAAACGGTTTCCTCCTCATCATCCAGCAGGCTCCACTCCCACGGCTCGTCTTCAGTCAGCTGATATCGGTATCGGGCCAGGTCGCGCCGGCTGTAATCCCGGATTCCGAGCAGGCGGCAAATCCGCTGTTTGATTCCCTGAACATCCTCGCTGTCCCAGATTTTCGTTTCGTTGTTTCTGTAATCGAACGCCTGGAAACGACGATAGCTCATTTCGGGATATTCGTCCAGAATCGCTGATTTATGCCACACCCGTTCCGATTCCAGGTCCAGCCCCTGCTCTTCGAGAAGCAGAAATGCATACTCACTCATATTTTCCGAAAAACGCGCCATTAGGTGATCCAGGAACTGATTCTTGCGTGCTTCACCCAAATCCATCTCCCCGATTAACTCTTCGAGTTCAGAACTGAAACCCGGCATATTTTTGACCAGCTTTTCCACATCTTTTAGCCGCTCCACATCATTCTGGAAATAGGTTTTACTCCCCGCATCCGGTGAAAGCAGCGTGCCAATCTCCCTCAGGTGGGAAAAGTAGGTCGCCAGAACCTGGTCGAAAAAGAACAGAAATCCCTTTAGCTGAAGAGCTTTTGCGTGGCGCTCCGTCGGCAGATTTTCGGAGAGTCCGTTCGGACCGGTGCCGTAGAGTGCAGGCAGATCGTTTTGCACGGTTGAGTAATTTCCCACGCCAAGCGGCCGGCCTTTTTGCGGCAGCAGATCTTCACAACTCAGTTCCATCTGCTCCTCAAAACGGATCTGTTTTTGCAAAAGCTTCTCCCGCACCTGTTCCCCGTTTGCAGCGGCAGGTACCACATCTTTAAAGAGGTTTGTACGGCTGATCGACGGCCCCAGCTTTACCTTCAGGATTTTCTCGTGATCCGGCGGAAAACAGATCGTCCATTCATTCTCCACTTCCTCCGATCCGCTGCAATCCTCCCCTTCACCGGGACACTGACGCATCCGCAGCGACCGGATTTTTGCAATACCCGGAGTCTCTTTCGCGATTCGAATCAGATCAGAAAGATGAATCGATGTTTTGAAATCGGCCTTTTCAAGTTCATCATCCTTAATAAAACCATTTCGTAAAACCGGCCCGTCGAAAATCTTTTCTGTCGGAATATTCTCATCCAAAAGCTGTTTCAGCGTGTAGCGATTCACGGGAGGTGATAGATACTGCTGCACCCGAAAAAGAAATTCGGCCAGTACTTCAGCGGCGTCAGCGGTGGTTTCGATCTCCATATCCCCGCAAACCAGGATTCCGAGTGTGCCCGCTTCTTTCACTTCGGCTGCATCTTCACACAAATTTCGCCGTGCATGGTACGCTTCCGTAACCGAAGTTTTAATCTCCTCCAGGCGTTTCTCTTTCTCCTCACCTTCCAGCATCTGCACGGATAGATCCGGCTCAAACAGAATCCGGTTCAGTCCCTTCAGGTGAAATGTATCTTTCAGCCGGTAGTGATCCTCTTCGGGTTTGGCTTGATAGCTTAGTTTTCCTCTTGGATTATCATCCGAATCATCCACTGTTTTCAGGCAGTGGGTGTGCATCTCCCAACCGGTGTAGGGACGAATAAACGCATTTTTCACGCCCGGAAGATCAATAAAACATTTCCGATAATCGCTTGATGTAACCGGCGCTGTGGTCAGAATTTTCTGTGCGGTTGGAAATGCTGCAGAACTTTGCGGATCGCGTTCGGCAAGCAGATCGCGAATCGGGAGCTGAATGCGGTTTCCGAGATCGGTAATTGCATAACAGAGCGCCTCCAGAATGGTGATACCGGGATCGTGACTATTGTAGTCGGTCCAGATTTCACGGCTCATAGCGGTGATATACTCCAGTCCGCGGCTTTTCAAAAACTCAAAGTCGCGATCGTCGAATGTCCGCGTGTTTTTTGGAATCTTCATGGTGCGTCAGTTACAGTCTGTTGCCCTTTCTATCTTCATCTCGCCGCTAACCAGGATACTCACCGGCCCGGACGGACGAATGTGATCTTTCTTCAATTCTTGTCCGCCCGCAAATTCATGATCCATACTAAAATTTTCGATATAGTCGATATACTCCAGGTTTTCCAGGTAGTGGATGATTTCAAACACGTTGAACGACTCATCAAACTGCACCTCAGCCGACCGGTCGTACATCCAGGGAGTGAGCAGCTTTTTCAAATCGGTTTCGGTTTGATCTCTGAAGTGATTGAAATCGAGTCCGTCGCGAAATGCCGCGTCCAGCCTGAAGTTCACGCTTTCATATTCAGGATTTACCACCCGAAGGGATACGTGCGGGGAAATTTTACCGGACAAAAATTGCTTCACACGGTCAAGCAGATCGCGGCTGGCGCGCGGCAGATATCGTCCGCCCTCCTGAAGGTTTGGAATCAGCACGAGCGTTACGCTGCCCGGTGCCAGACCGTCGGTTGTATGATCCATTTGTTTTGTGTGATTGAGACATTTCACTTTATAAATTTCCGGAAACTGCTCGAGCACCAGGTGTTCGTAATCCCAGATCGAAACCGCGCGGTTTTTATGACGCAGCCGCTCACTCACACGCCTGTAATAATCAATCGGCGCCTCTTTTGATGATCCCCCAAACGATGGATACGGCTGCTCAACGGCCTTCACAGACGAGCGACGATCGCTAAGCTGTGAGATCGATCCTGACGGCAATCCGCGTCTCAAATGCTCGGATGACGTTTCGCCTGCATCCAGCATTGCCGGTGCCGCCTGGGCATGAACATTGATGAAATCAGCGACGGCATCGGCCGGTTTATCAAGTGTGATGCGCAGCCAGTGAAGATCATCGCCAAACAAAGTGTGCTCCCTCACCGCCGATTTTGGAAGTTGAATCTCCACTATCCCCGATCGCAAAAAGTTGTTGGTGTTGTTTCTTACAATCCCGTTTCCTTCCACCGGAGTCCACCCCGATTTTGTGAGCACCGACCACTTCGGCTCTTCCCCTTCCTGAAATTCGCTCGTTTCGGGATTTTCACTCCCTTCATCCACTTCAAACAGCAGGCTGATGTTGGATCCCGGCTCAGCATCACTTAATCCCACAAAAAGTGATCCTGAATTGTACCCCGGAAGCAAACGTGGTAGTGAGCCTTTGAACCTGTCCGTACCAAACGGATGCTGGTGAATCAGCTCAATCGCCCGGTCTTTGGTTGAGTCAGAAGTAGAAAAATCTTCGTTTTGAACCGCTTTGTAATGAAGTTTCAGGCTGTCGAGCAGCGGAGTGTAGGGCGCATTTGGCAGGTCATCCGGGGATATATCATCACCATTTTTCGCGGCTTGAATCGTGGTAGCTACATAAAGTTTTTGATAGAGTTCGTGGTAGAACGTTTCAAGCAGTACCAGCTCAATTTGCGGATTCCCGACCGCTTTCGGGCCATTCTCTGATGTGATTTTGAATTCAGGTTCATCCTCGGGGAAAAGTTCAAAATTCTTTCCGTTTACGGTGTAAGGAGATGATATGAGAATTTCAAATTCCTTGCGGAGTGAATCAGAATCAGACTCTGAGGCAGTCTCAGTTCTTGTTACTGCAACTCTTCTCGTTCGATGATCACTGGAAGAT
>CAZKIZ010000342.1:0-3881 GCA_964552935.1 uncultured Rhodohalobacter sp.
TGTTTCAGAAAGAATTACCCTGCGCTTTATGAACTATAAATACGTAATCACACTAAATTGAAGCCGATGGCCACCCAATTCCCGCCTCAGATAACTCTTTATTCAATCGCATCACTCTTGATCTTTTCTCTTTCGCTTCTCTACTCCAGCGATCAGCCGGATCCAAACACACCCTCATCGTCCATTGAAATTGAATGGAAACTGAACTCAAATTTTGAACCCAACAACAAACTAAGCGCAACTCTCACGCTGATCAACAACGGAGAGGAGCCGCTGCCTGCGGATGGATGGGCGCTTTATTTTAACTCCCTGCGAATTCTGGATACCGAAAGTTTCCCCCCTGAGTTTACAGTTTCTCACATCAACGGCTACTTTTTCAAGCTTGAGCCTACCGATCAATTTGTACCTCTCGATCCCGGGGAGAGGATGGATATTGACTACCTGGCCCGTTTTTTTGCCATCAAAAAATCTGACGCCCCGGAGGGTTTCTATTTCGTATTTGACGACGAATCGATTGAAATAGTGGAGTCTGTGACCATCCACCCTTTCGAAACCGATGAACAGATCCATCGATCTCCGGGCGACAACATACCGGTGCCGTCACCTGAGGTCACTTTTGAACAGAATGAACGGCTCACACAGCTTGAAAGTAACCAGCTGACGCCCGTTACGCCAACCCCCGCCTCTTACACCAGAAACGAAGGTCAGTTTCAATTTCCTGCTGCTGTAACTATTTATACGGATGGAGCTCTCGCCGTGAAAGCAGCATCCCTGGGCGGCACTTTGATGAGAGAGCACGGAGTTGATATAAATCTCACCACTTCTGATAAGCAGTCTGCAGATATACGAATTCTTCAGGATGATACCGGCTCTGAATCCCGCGAAGCCTATACGCTTGAGATCACGCCGGACTATATAAATCTTACTGCCAGTGAGGAACCCGGTGCGTTCTACGGAATTCAGACGCTGCGATCCCTGATAACAGATCGCGGGGATAACGGTCCGGCCATCGACGCCGCATTTATCGCCGACGAACCGGCATTCTCCTATCGAGGCATGCACCTTGATGTCTCCCGGAACTTCCACGGGGTTCAGGATGTGAAACGCCTCCTTGACATCATGGCTACATACAAGCTTAACAAGTTTCATTTTCACCTGACCGATGATGAGGGTTGGCGAATTGCCATAGAAGAGCTGCCTGAACTGACGGAGATTGGCGGCCGGCGGGGGCACACCGAAACGGAGGAAGAATTTATGATTCCGGTCTACGGTTCCGGGCCTGATCCGACTCCCGGAGCCTCCATGGGGAGCGGCTGGTATTCCCGTGATCAGTATATCGATCTTCTGAAGTACGCCACTGAACGGCATATCGAGGTAATTCCCGAAATTGACGTTCCGGGCCACGCGCGTGCGGCGATCATTGCGATGGAGCGCAGGTATGAACGGCTGAAGGAGTCCGGCAATGACCAGGAAGCCGATCGCTACAGGCTGGACGAGCCGGAGGATGAGTCATCCTACCGATCGGTTCAGAACTACACCGACAACGTAATCAACGTCTGCCTTGAGTCGACCTACCGCTTTATGGATGTTGTAATTGAGGAACTTGTGGAGATGCACGGCGAGGCAGGTGCGCCGCTGAATATGATCCACATGGGCGGTGATGAAGTTCCACGCGGTGCCTGGGAAGAGTCTCCAGCCTGCCGGAGCTTGATGGTGGAACTGGATATTCAGAATGTGAGGCAGCTTCAGGGCTACTTTTTTGGAAGGCTGTCTGATAAACTTGAACCGATGGGAATCCGAATGGGTGGCTGGGAAGAGGTAGCCCTGAGCGAGGATGATGAGGGGTTTTCAGGTATAAATCCTGACTTTACCGAAACCACAACACCCTACGCCTGGAACAATGTGTGGGGCAGCGGCACCGAAGACCGCGCATACCGCCTCGCCAATGCAGGGTATAGCGTGGTGATGTCTCACGCATCCAATTTCTATTTCGACCTGGCATACGACAAACACTGGCAGGAGCCGGGATTTTACTGGGCCGCAATGCTAAACACGGAAGAACCCTTTTCATTCATTCCGTTCAATTTATTCAGAAACGCCTCAAAAAACAGCTACGGTAATCCCCTGCCGGAAGATTATTTTGATGAGATGACGAGACTTAACGATGACGCCCGCGACAACATTCTTGGGCTGCAGGGACAGCTCTGGACCGAAACGGTGAATAAACCGGGCAGGTTTGAGTATATGATTTTCCCGAGACTTCTGGGCCTTGCCGAACGCGCCTGGGTAGGGGAACCGAGCTGGAGTAGCATTCAAGACACTGAAACGATGGAACAGGAAAGAGTCGCCGCATGGAACGAGTTTGCCAACCGCCTGGGGCAATTCGAATTGCCAAGACTCGATCGTCTCTATAGAGAGATCAACTACCGTATTCCGCCCCCCGGAGCCGTGATTCGCGACGGATCTCTTCACGCAAATATCGCTCTGCCAGGCATAACCATTCGCTACACCCTTGACGGCAGCGAACCGTCCGACAACTCTCCTGCCTACAACGGCCCTGTAGAGCTGAATGGCGATGAAACTGTTCGTCTGGCAGGCTTCAGCAGCATCGGGAGAGCGGGCAGAGTTGTAGAAATCAAACAATCAGAAGAGTAAAGTTATATGAAAACTTCAGAACAGCATATTTCAGCTACGAAAGGCAAAGAGTTATTTTCCCGTACATATCTGCCTGACGAGAAATCGCCCAAAGCTGTTGTGATGATTATTCATGGAATGCTCGAACATTCCGGGCGGTATGAACGCTTTGCAAAGAAACTTACCGAAAATGAACTCGCTGTTGTAGCGTATGACCACCGGGCGCACGGAAAAACCGACCCTGACAAACCCGGCATTCTCGATTACGATGATGGATTCCAGTATATGGTATCCGACATTCAATTTGTCAGAAATGAAGTCCATAAAAAGTTTCAGGGTCTGCCCGTCATCATATTTGCACATAGTTTGGGATCATTTCTTACCCAGCGCTACATGCAGCTATACGATAAGGCGCCTGCAGGAATTATCTACTCAGGAAGCAATGGTAAACCGCCCTCCACAATCTATGGGGGCTGGGTCCTCTCAAGATTTCTCGCAAAGATTAAAGGCCCGAAATTCAAGAGTCGTATGATACATAAGCTCTCTTTTGAGCCCTTTAACGCAAAGTTCAAACCGAATCGCACTGACCAGGACTGGCTTTCAAGAGACACCGAAGAAGTTGACCGCTATATCAGAGATCCGTTTTGCGGGATCATTCCGTCAGTGGCTTTCTACAAACAGATCTTCAGCGGACTGATGACAGTCAGCGCCCACAAACCTTTTGCCGGGAAAAATCCTCAGACCCCAATTATGATTATTTCGGGTGATCAAGACCCGGTTTCAGATATGGGCAGGGGAATTCAGGGATTGAAAATACAGTTCGAAAAAAGCGGCGCGAGCAACCTGACCGTAAATCTCTACCTAGGCGGCCGCCATGAGCTCCTTAACGAAATCAACCGCGAGGAAGTAATGGATGATGTGGTTGAATGGATTGAGGGTATTCTTTAACCTGAGTTCGGTTGATAAATATGGTTATAGAAAGTCCCCCTTACCCCGCAGGGATCCCCGTGGGAGAAGGGGGAAAGGCACGCAAAGCGTGTCAGGGGGATGACCTGATAGGCGTTGATTCAACTAAATAACCACTTTTGAGAGCTCAAAACTCTACCAATCATCCCCCATTGCCCCCTTCGAAGGCAATTGCACTAACTTTAGTATTTATCATTTTTCTATAATTTTATTTTGACTCATAAACTAATCGTCTGTCCAAGACTCTCCGGCATCTGATTTCTGAAGGCGGTGGGTGCTTT
>CAZKIZ010000343.1:0-3880 GCA_964552935.1 uncultured Rhodohalobacter sp.
AACCATCGACCAATCGATTATGAGTCGACTGCTCTGACCAACTGAGCTACGGGCCCTGGATTCTTTAAACGGCTTTTTATCCGTAAAAATGGAGATCATTATTTCAAATGGACACCAATGTGTACATAATGTCTGGAATTCTGTCTTCATCAGGCGCTGTCACGCCAAAATGTAATGCTTAAACATCATCAACTGATGTACTTGTTTAACAGGCAAACCTGCATAATGTCAATCTCCAAACAGCCTTAAAGCTACGGGCTTTATTTAACAGAAACAATACCGTTGCTATTCTATTCCTGATCTCATGCCACGAACTTACCTTAACACTATGAAGTGAGCAAATTCATTGTGATTTAACCACTTACAGTAAATACCGCCTGCAGATTGTTCTCCACTTTCTAATCCATTAATAAATATTCCACTTTATTCAACTCCCAATTTCTTGTATATTTAAGCGGGGTTAAGGATTCTGATTGAGTTGCAAAACTTCTTCAGTGATCCTGACAAGAGCCACGCCTTAACGGGCGTGGCTTATTTATTTCTCCTCCCCTTAACAATAACCTCCCCATAAAGTTACGTTCACAGGTCTTTGTGAACGTTTATCACTTTTCAGGCGTTTTCATTTTTCATACCCGAAAAAGTTCGAAATCATGAAATCAACCTGCCTGACTCTTTTTTTATTCCTCCTTGCTACCTTTTTATCACTGCCGCTCAGCGCACAGGATCGGATCACCAATGAATCTGAAGCCAAAGCAATCTTCGAAGAGGTAGAAGACCGGAGAAATTCCATCTCATCCGAAATATCAAATATGCAGATGGAAATTACCGATCCAAGGGGACGCACCCGAACACGCACCATGAAGATGTGGTCGAAAACCGGGGAAGATGATTCTCAGAGCTTGATCGTCTTTTCAAGTCCGGGTAACGTGAGCGGAACAGGATTCCTCACCATTCGTGAAAATGGGAGCAGCACCCAGAGACTCTATCTTCCATCAGTAGGCAGAGTTCAGAACATCACCTCTTCGGAGCGGGGCGATCGTTTTATGGGCAGCGATTTCACTTACGAGGATCTCGGAGACCAACAGGCTGAGGATTATACTTTTGAATGGCTTGAAGAGCACGACGACCACTACCTTGTTCACGCGCAAAAAACTGATTCAGAACAGTACTCATCGGTCACCTTCAAAATCGACCGGGAAAAATACACTCTTTCGGAAGTTCACTATTTCAATAAAGACGGTGAGAAAATTAAGCGTCTTGAAGCGGAAAATTTTGAACAGCTAACCGACAACCTCTGGTCACCCTCTAAAATGACAATGTACGATCTTCGCGAAGATCGTAAAACAACCCTGACATGGAGTGAGCGAGAAATCAATTCATCGATCCCGGATTGGCGGTTTACCGAACGTGGACTTCAGAGAGGGATTTAGCAAGTGATGCATCCATTTAATCCGAATAGTGCCATCGAACGAGCGAGCACTCTGCATCAGTTCGGTGATTGTGTTATTAGTTATCTGTCTATTGGTTACCGGTGTTCAATGTAGAGTTCAAGGCTCTAGACCATCCCTGATAACCAATCAACTTTTTCCCAGTAACTATATCCCCCTGTCGGTAACTGCAACCTGCCACCCCTCTAATGGGTTCGACGGGTTCGCGCTGCTGTGCAGGTAGTGCTCCTCTTTTTTAACAAACCCCTGTTTAACCGGTGCGTGCCGAATGGCAAGCGCTGTGGCATCAATGTCTTGCTGCTGGTAGAGCACCCTGTGGTGATCCTCGCGGTCCCATATGATTGTGCCAGCAGGGCTGTTCACAGACCCGTGCTCTTCAAGAATTGGAATAACCCATGAGCGATGAAGGCTTGGCTTTCCTTCTCTCAAAATTTGCATTACTGCTTTGGATGAGAACCCTTTAAAGCTTCCGATTACATCTTCGAAGGTTCCCCAGATGGTATTCCCCAAAAGCATAATCCGGTCCGGCATAATCACATACTCGTAAATCCGAAGCCCCCGCTTATCGCAGCACCACCGCAGACCGCTGCTCATCTTCCTCAAAATTCTTATTTCGGTAAATAGCGAAATGCCCGCCACTACCTTCAGCGATACATATGTCAGTTCTTTCTCTTTTCGATTTCTTCTGGCCATTATTTCTCCTTTTTCTTGTATGATCAGTTCATGGCCAACTCCTTACACTTTTTTTATATTTTTTTTGGTTTGTTATTCAATAGCTAACTCTTACCCTCTTCTTTTACAGCAAACGAAACCAGCGTATTCAGATCCACGATCTCCAGTGTTTTTTCATGGGTGGCCTCGAGCTTCACTTTAGGCGCTTTCCCTGCCCGGTACGCTTCAAGCCATCTGCGGGCGCAGAGGCACCAGCGGTCGCCCGGCTTCAACCCGGGAAAATTCCATTGTGCCCGTGGCGTCGACAAATCGTTTCCTTTTGATTTTGAGAACTCAAGAAACTCTTTTGTCATAACGGCGCAAACCGTATGTGTTCCCTGATCCTGCGGGCCGGTATTGCAGCATCCATCCCGGTAAAAACCGGTCATCGGATCTTCACTGCAGGTAGCGATTGTATTACCAAACACGTTTTTACTTTCTTCTTTATCCATATCCTCAGGTTTATTTGAATCAATATTCCTTTTTAATCTCATCATTTCAAGTATCAGCTGGGCTGCATGGTGTCGCAGCTCTGAACGCAGCGAAGCTTAAGTTTCGTTACAACTATTTATATACCACACAAATTCAGGTTAGGACAGATATTTCGTATCTTTATCCGTTTGCAGAACTATTTAGAGAAACCATTTTATGAGCAAATCTACAGCTGAAAAGACGCCTGTTTCAACCAACGGCACGGCGGCTCACGACAGACCCATTGTAATTAAAGGTGCACGCGTTCACAACTTAAAAAATGTGGATGTCAATATACCCCGAAACAAATTAACCGTCATTACAGGCGTTTCCGGGTCAGGTAAATCGAGCTTAGCGTTTGATACGATTTATGCCGAGGGTCAGCGGCGTTATGTTGAAAGTCTTTCCAGCTATGCGCGCCAGTTCCTGGAGCGGATGGATAAACCGGATGTGGACTATATGCACGGAATATCGCCTGCAATGGCGATCCAGCAGAAGACTACCTCATCTAATCCGCGATCCACTGTCGGTACCACAACCGAGATCTACGACTATGTGCGGCTGCTCTTTGCACGGATTGGGAAGACCATCTCCCCAAAATCGGGTGAACAGGTTCAAAAGGATTCAACCCGCACGATCATCACGGAACTGTTCAATCAGTTTGATGAGGGAACCAAATTTTACGTGCTCTTTCCAATCGACCTTCGGGAGGGGCGCAAAATGAAGGAGCAGCTTGAAGTCTTAAAAGAGAAAGGACTCACAAGGCTGATCAATGTGGAGGACGAGTCAATGAACGACCTCACCAAGGATGATGTGGACCCCAAAACCATCAAACCGAAAACACATCGCGTACTGATCGACAGGCTTGTTTTGAAGCAGGATGACGGCACCCGCAGCCGGATTGCCGACTCCCTTGAAACAGCTTTCCGAGAGGGGAGCGGGCGCTGCTCTGTGCTGATAAGAGGCGGTGATGAGCTGCCGTTCAGCGAACGTTTTGAGCGGGACGGAATGGAATTTCTTGAGCCTTCACCACAGATGTTCTCTTTCAATAATCCGTTTGGCGCGTGTGATTCGTGCGAAGGGTTTGGGAAGGTATCGGGAATTGACGAAGACCTGGTGATTCCTGATCACGACAAATCTCTGCGCAATGGAGCCATCGCCCCGTTCGATTCCCCAAAATTCAGCAGCAATCTGAAAGACCTCATCAAAGTGGCGGCTAAATACCAGCTGCCGATTGATGTGCCGTATAA
>CAZKIZ010000344.1:0-3864 GCA_964552935.1 uncultured Rhodohalobacter sp.
CCTTCAAAACCCCACTCATCACGTAAAACATCCCTCAGCAGCCATTTACTGGCATGAGATGGAACGCCATCAATTTCGTTGTATGATGCCATCACACTAATTGCATCGGCTTTTTGCAGCACTTCTTTGAACGGCGGCAGAAAGACTTCTCGAAGCACCCGTTCCGATACATTCACCGGTGCACAATTCATGCCGGATTCCGGATCCCCATGGGCTGCAAAGTGCTTAAGTGTGGCCAGCACATGTTTTCTGTTGTTAAAAGAGGCGTCGCCCTGGAAACCTTTCACTGCGGACAGACCCATTTGAGTAATCAGGTAAGGATCTTCGCCAAATGTCTCTTCAACACGGCCCCAGCGAGGATCACGGGCTACATCAAGTACCGGGGTCAGCGCCTGATGGCCGCCTCTTACACGAGTCTCTTCAGCGGTCATGGCATAGAGTTTTTCAATCAGATCGGGATTGAATGTTCCTGCAAGACCAATCGGCTGCGAAAAGCTTGTGCTGTCTTTAGCTGCAAGTCCGTGCAGGCACTCTTCGTGAAAAATGACCGGAATGCCGAGACGTGAGTTTTCAATAAAAAATTTCTGGATTCGATTGGTCAGTTCAGCCATTTCCCGGGCCGTAGTACCTCCGCCGGAATCGTTCGGGCGCCCTACCTGACCAAGGCCATTGCCGTGTTTGTACGAATCTTTTGCCTTTTTTTCATCAAATTTACCATCCTTGTTAAGAAGAGTATCAGCCTTTTGATTCCAGACGCACATCAGCTGTGCAATTTTCTCCTCAAGAGTCATTAACGATAGCAAATCGTCAGTTCTCTCATCAGGTGAAAGATCAGAATCTTTAAATTTTGCTTCAGATACCGAGCGTAGGTTAGATTGTGTAGCCATTTTATTATTCGTTATTAATTTCTTCTTTCTGATTATTCATCAATTATATCGGTTAGTTGTACCAGGGATCCGGCACGTAAATAATATGCTCAAGATCGATGTAGTGCTGCAGATCGTGCTCCGGCTGTTCATATTGCTCTGGTATTTCCATCCTCGAATGTGTCTGGAAATAGAGCACGCATGAATCTCTCCATCGGACAGCGTCTCTCTCCTGTATTTTCAACAGAGCTTTAACATGTTCAAATCGTTCATCATCAATCAGCCCTTCCATATCATTCCATTGTTCCTGCATCCAGCGAACCTGCTCAACACCTTCGTAATATTTGTGAACAAGCTCTTCCCAAAGGGTTCGGCCGGATTCCATTTCATGATTCCAGCTGACATGGTGAAACCAAAGCAGGTAATCTTCAGGAATCTGATCCAGGTCCCGGAAGATGCTGGCTACCGGTTCGTGATATTGCTCTACTGCGTTTGACCCTGTTTCGGTACGGTCAAAACCAATGCCGTAATCATCGGCTTTGTGATAATAGGCGGATGTCCAGTCAGGACGGGATGATTCTGAATGCCACGGAGCGGGTCCGTAGTGGTGGCCCTGGGCATAGAGGTGAGTAAGACCCAGCGGGTTGCGATAGTTCACCCCGGCTTCACGCGATTCCATCATAATTTCCGTAACCGGATCGATGAACTCGTTGTTGTTTGTGAATGTCATCCGGATCCACTCATCGGCGATTTCTTCTGCTGACAGTGTATGGTCCCATGCGAGTCGCCCATAAGCGTACCAGCTCGACTGCACAAACGGGTGGCCGGTCCAGTTTCGGTCGGTTCCCGGGTTGATCACTCCTGCCATTCCGGTCAGTTCGTAGTCGAAAACCGATCCGTCCACAACTTTTGCTACAGTTGAGCCCTCACCTTTAGCATATGTATCTTCATTCAGAACTTCGGTAAAGAGCGGCCCCTGGTAGGCAAGGTGCAGATTAAAACCGAAGTACTCCTGAGTGACCTGCAGCTCAATCATCGTATTGGTTTCTGGCAGTGCGCCAAATAGCGGTGAAAAGGGTTCTCTCGGCTGAAAGTCGATTGGTCCGTTTTTCACCTGGAGAATGACGTTATCCTTGAATTTTCCGTCAAGCGGCACAAATTCATCATACGCTTCCCGGAACCGGTCACCCTGCTCGGGGTCATAAACAAATGCCCGCCAGAATACGACTCCGCCGTGCGGCTCAAGAGCATCTGCCAAAACATTTACGCCCTGAGCGTGATCTCGTCCATAACCGTGCGGTCCGGGCTGACCTTCTGAATCCGCTTTTACGAGAAATCCGCCGAAATCGGGAATTCGCTCATAAATTTCATCCGCTTTATCTTCCCAGAATTCAATGACGCCAGGATCAAGCGGATCGGCCGTATCCAAACCTCCAATCCTAACGGGAGAGTGAAAGTTAATCGACAGAAACATCTGGATGCCGTACGGGCGAAAAATATCGGCCAGTACTTCAACTTTCTCAAGAAACTGATCTGTCAGGATTAGCGGATCTGCATTTACGTTGTTAATGGCTGCAGCGTTGATTCCAATAGATGCGTTGATTCGTGCATAGTCGGTGTAGCGGGGATGCTTGTACTCCGGCAGGGTGCCCCATTCCCATAATGAAAGACCCGCATATCCCCTTTCCACGAGGCGATCGAGATTATCCCAGTGATTAACCACCCGAAACTGAACCTTCGGTGCGGTTTCATAAGAAATTCCATCCAGATCGGTGTTCGTCTGTATTTTTCGTAAAAAGCCAAAAACGCCATACAGGACTCCAATATCTTCATTCGCCGCGATGATGATATGTGCATTTCCATTGTGTTCGGTATGGCGGATCAAATATCCTTCATCGCCCAGCTGCCGGAGATCGTCCTCGAGCCCGAGGGCTGCAATGGTTCCCGAATTGGCCGGCGTTCCTGCAGCCACGGAGCTGCGGTTCAATTCGGAGCGGTTCTCGATTTCTGTATCAAGCAGACCGCTTAACCCATCGAGGAGTTCTTTTTCGGCAGCTTCCAGTGTAGGCGTATCTGTGGCTATCTGAATTTGATGAATCTGGCTGCGATACTGTTCAAGCAGCTGATCATCGCTTATTCTGTCGTATTTGAGCCACATTCTGTACCCATCCTGCCCGAAAACATCGGTTCCTGAAAACAGGATGAATGTTAAAAGAAGAATTGTACATTGTTTTAATTTTGTCATGAAATTCATTCGTGAAATTCAGGTTTAAAAACCGATGGAGTTACCACCATGAACCGGCAGGTTTACGCCGGTAATAAATTTTGCTGCATCTGAAGCCAGAAAGAGGGCTGCTGCTGCAATGTCTTCAGGTTCTCCCAGCTTTTCTTCTCCCCTGCCAGTGATTACCACGGAGGCACCGGTTTCAACAAAGAATTTGGAGATCTCAAGACCGAGTCCGCTTCCGCCGTCTGTAACCAGAACCAGTTTGTTATCAAAATTATAAAGGGAGTCAGGCATAAAAATTCTGTCCAATAATCATTTGTATTTCAATAAATACCTACGTTAGTATTTCCGGGTATGTCTGTGGAGCAAAATTCATCTATTCAGCTATTCTACCGCGTTCCTTCCACTTTTCTGAGTTTACCTGTTCTTTAAAAGCGCTTTTCAGAACGAATATGTGGTAAACAGGACGACTCGTGTTACAGAAGAATAGATTATTTCAGATCAAATAAAAAAAAGGAAAGGGCAATATTTTTCTCTTTATTGCTCTTTTTTGCTCAAACCTCACACAAAAGGTTAAACAGATGAAGTTTGAGAGCCTTAAACCTGATTCTTGAATTAATTTCTTTGAGCGATTTAATGTGAACGGAGGATATTCACCCACAAATTATTCGTACTACTCGCTCTATTTAAGATTCAATGTGGAGCATAGGAAAAAAAAGTGCGCATAATCAGATGAATAGCAGATAGAATTTGAGCTACTTTTTTAAGAGA
>CAZKIZ010000345.1:0-3859 GCA_964552935.1 uncultured Rhodohalobacter sp.
CGTCATCGCGGGCTTCGACCCGCGATCTCCTATTGATGCTTCGGGAAATAGATATGCCAATAGTTGTGTCTTCAGATCGAACAGGATTGGGAGATACCGCATTGGGGTGCGGCATGACTTCAGGAGAAATACCACGTCCTGTTGTGGGTAAGGGATTAATTTGTGAAAGCTCGAACTCAGATCCGCAATGTCTCACAAAGACATTGCGGATCTTTTATACGGGCAGAGAATTCAACTGTGAATAGACATGGTATTTTTCTTGCCCGACGCCGGATTCAGTCATGTATTTAGTTTCTGCCCGGCAGTTTAACTTTGAGACGGTGCTCTCAAAAATACCATGTCTGAGTGCTTCTCAATCAAGCAGCCCGAGCTGACGTTTGGTCTTCATCACCCGCTCATACGCCTCGTTGATCCTCTCCTCAGAAACCGCGCCTGTCTCAACCAGGTCCACGATAATCTGTATGGCATCAGGAACAATGTCAGGCTGATAGACGGAGTTGTTGGCAAAGATCAGCATATCCACGCCGGCGTTCAGCGCATGTTCGATAGAAAATTCGAGTCCATAGAAAGAGCGGATCGCATCCATCTGCATATCATCCGAAAAAAGCATTCCGTGAAAACCGATATCGTCCCGAAGCAGGCCTGTTTGTACATTCCGGGAAAGTGTGGCAGGAAGCTCTTCGTCAAGATTGCTGTTCATTACATGCGCAGTCATCACGGCAAAGCGAAAGTCGGTTTGGGACAGATTTCTATACGGTTCAAGCTCGATCTCTTCCCAGGTGTCGGTTACATCAGCCATTCCCACATGAGAGTCGTTCCAGGCGCTGCCGTGACCCGGAAAATGTTTAATAACCGGCAGCAGGTTCTGGTTTTGATGCTCTTCAATTACAATGGATGCATGATTGGATACAATATCGGGATCTGCGCTGTAGCTTCGGTCAAGCTGGCCAATCACCGGATTTTCCGGGTTGGTATTGAGATCAACCACCGGCGCAAAGTTAACGTTGAAACCGATGTCACGAAGTAGTTCAGTCTGTTCAACGGCGTACGCACGGGTGCTGTCCGGGCTGTTCAGGTCGCCAAGGTATTCGGCGGAAACAGTTGCCGGAAAATCGCGTTCCGTTTTAAGCCTTGCCACACGGCCTCCTTCCTGGTCAACCGCAATTAGCAGGGGAGTACCCGCGATGCTCTGCAGAGACCGGTTTAGCGTACGTACCTGATCAGCAGATTCGATATTACGGTCGCGGGAGCCGGTCGGGACATCAAAATCAAACAGGATCACTCCGCCGACATTATACTCTTCAATATCGCGTTTTACATGAGAGGTGTCTGAGAGCTCAAATCCTTTAAAACCGACCATTAGCAGCTGTCCTGCTTTTTGTTCAATTGTAACTGAATCGGAAGTTGATTGAGGGGTGCATGCGGTGAGTGATAGCAGAAGACCGCCGATTACAACTGTGTTGAGTGTGAACATCAAAAGATTATTTTTTAAAGAGATCATCAAAGAAATAAATTAAGGCCTGGTGTTTAGAAGAGCGTAAAACATACGGAACTTCAGGAAGCGTTACACGAGTAAAATATGGGTTTTGGTACCTTTGGGAAATGAATTCAGAGATACAACATTAAGATTTTTTAATGTAACATGAGGCTGTTTCATTACTCTTGTATATAGTTCAAACAAAATGAACATCAGGCAGTTAGGCCCTCTAAAAACGATCAGTTACAATATTAATAAACTGAATAGTATTTCAAGACCCGAATACAGATATTGACAATTTGATAATTTGTACTCACAGAAGCACATTATTATTAAGATGATAGCTGTTCCACTGGGAATTAAACCGAAACATCTAATGACAGGACCCCATGATTGAGAGTAACCGCAACAAGGATTTAGAAAACCGCATTGAGCAGTATATAGACGGAAAATTGACGGCACAGCAGGTTGATGAACTCTGGGCAGAGCTGATCAACAATGAATATTATCTTGACTATATGAAGAGTGCCGCAAACCTCAAAAAGATTGCGGAGGAGAGGGAGATCGAAACGAAGCAGCCGAAAGAGAATTCACGGAAGCATGTTATGTTATCGGCAGCAGCTGCAATTCTTCTTATGATTGGGTCTGCTTTCATATTTAATCTCAGCACTGAAACGTCAGAAATGTTAAAGCCGATCTCATCCATAGAGCTGGATTACTACAGATCTGCTGACGGTGCTGCAACAGAGCAAGCAGAATCAGACGTTGTTCGGAGAGCAATCTCCACGGCAAATTCCGGTGAAGTTGCCGCCGCACTGAATATTCTCAATAGTGAACTCGAGAACACCAATTCCAACTACGAAAGAGCTGAGCTGTTGATTACCTCCGGTTCCATCCTGTACAATACAGGAGAGTTTTCAGAAGCAATCGAGAGATTTGAGTCAGCACTGAATCTGGAGCACAGTGATATGATGCTGCTCGAGCGTAACTACTGGTACCTGGGGAATGCGTACTTCCAGGTCAATCAGCTTGATGAAGCGAAAGTAGCCCTTGAAAAAGCATTTGAATTGAACGGCGCATACAGCAGAGTTGCACAAAGCTATCTACGGGCTCTCTCGACCCGATAGCACGTTGTCATTAAAATTATTAGACGATATCCACGGGCAGTCCGGCCATCACCGGGATGCCCGTTTTTTTTGAGGTATAGCCATTTCAAGATGGGGAGAGCAGAACTGCTCTTAAAACCGCTAATTGTGTGTTTTTGAGCCCCGCATCCAGATGGAGCGGGGTTTTATGCGTTCAAGAATCTGATGTTTGGTGAATACGATCACTGAATATACTTATAGGACAGGCGTTATTAATTCTTCTTTTTGAGTAGGTTGATCCCTACCCCAAAGCCTGCTCCACATCTCCGATAATATCCTCACTGTTTTCCAGTCCCACCGCAATCCGGATCAGTCCCGGCGTGATGCCCACAGCCTGACGCTCCTCTTCGGTCAGTTTTGAATGGGTGGTGGAGGCGGGGTGTGTAACAATCGTCCGCGTATCGCCAAGATTGGCCGAGCGGGAAAGCATGCTGGTTTTGTCGATGAATGATTTCGCCTTTTCGTATCCGCCGCTGATCTCAAAACAGACCACCCCTCCGCCGCGATCCATCTGCTTTTTGGCCAGGTCAAGCTGCGGATGATCTTTATGAAACGGGTATTTCACAAAATTTACGTTTTTGTGACCTCCCAGGAAATTGGCCAGAGATTCGGCATTATCGCAGTGACGTTCCATGCGAACCGGCAGCGTCTCCAGGCTTTTGCTGAAGAGCCAGGCGTTGAAAGGAGAGAGGGCAGGACCCGTATGACGGGCAAAAAACTGGATCTCCTCCATATATTTTTCGCTGCCCACAATCACCCCGCCGATCGCGCGGCCCTGACCGTCGATAAATTTGGTGGCCGAATGCTGAACCAGGTCGGCCCCGAACTCAATCGGCCGCTGCAGGTAGGGAGTGGCAAAGCAGTTATCCACCACAAAAATCAGATCGTGTGCCTTTGCCAGCTTCCCGGCCCACTCCAGGTCGATCAGATCGAGTCCCGGGTTGGAGGGTGTTTCAAGGAAAAGCATTTTAGTATTCGGTTTGATGAGTTCCTCCCATTTTTCCGGTGATCCGGTATCGGCATAGGTGAAGCTGATTCCCCATCGCGGCAAAATCTGGCTCAGGATCTGGTGAGATGATCCAAACAGCGATCGCGATGCCAGTACATGATCGCCCTGACCAAGCAATCCCGCCAGGCAACCAAACACCCCCGCCATTCCAGATGCGGTAGCCACTCCGGCATCCGCCCCCTCAAGCCGGCACATCTTTTCAATAAACTCATCGGTATTTGGATTGGA
>CAZKIZ010000346.1:0-3848 GCA_964552935.1 uncultured Rhodohalobacter sp.
GTGTTCGACGAGGAACGTGAACAGACGATGATGCTGTGCGTTGATATATCGCCATGTGGTTTTTTTGGAAGTCACTCACAAACAAAGATGGAACTCGCCATAGAGGTTTGTGCCGTCATTGCATTTAGCGCCATCAAAAACGGTGATAAGGTGGGAATGGTTCTGTTCAGCGATAAAATTGAGAAAGTCATACCTCCCAAAAAAGGCAGAACACACGTATTAAGACTTATCCGTGAACTTTACGTAACGAAGCCAACGGGCAGCAAAACCAATATTGGCGATGCACTTTCGTATATAAACAGGAGATCCATTATTGTTTTGGCATCAGATTTTCAGGATGAAGCGTTCCAAAAACAGCACCGGATTACAAACCGTAAGCACGATCTTGTCAACCTGGTGATTTCAGATCAGTTTGAAGATGAACTACCGGACGTGGGCCTTGTAACTCTGCAGGATGCAGAGACCGGAGCCCAGCGAATGGTGGATACATCAAACAGAAAGGTGAGAAAATACTACAGGGAACAGCGCGCCAAACAGGAGTCTGAACTCATGGAATACTTCAGAAAAAATAAGATGGACTCCGTTAAACTTAAGACAAACCTGTCTTACGTAAAGCCGCTCATCCAATTCTTTCAGCGCAGAATCCAGCGCAGATAGATGTAGCGCGTAGCAGGGCACAAGGTACAGGGCGCAGGGTGTAAGCTGTCGGCGGGCCCGTAAAAACACTGGCACCGGTAGGGTGCTACATGTAGTTTTCAGTTTACAAATGGTAAAGGCGAGGATCTGAGAACTGCCAGAGTTGTCGGATCAGTTTACCAACAACCAGTAACTACTAACAAATAACCGCTAACCGATAACGATCACCCAATATCAAAAACGAAAAATCAGCTCTCGTCCGGGTTGTGCTGGCTTTCATCGCCCTCGTTTTCAGCAACTTTTTCCATCAGCGACAGCTCATCAAGAAGACCTCTGTACCGATTGACCGTTCTTTGCAGATCCGGCATGAACTCCTCTTCAAGTGATTCAGAAGCAGGCAGGTCTACATTTCGCGAATTTACAGGACGGTTGTTCACGTAAAGACGATAGCAGAGGTGTGGGCCGGTAGCCAAACCCGTTTGCCCTACATAACCTATCACCTGGCCCTGTTCTACCCTGACGCCTTTGCGGATTCCCGGAGCAAAACCATTTAAGTGAAGATATGCCGTTCGATAGGTGTTGTTGTGGCGAATTTGAACAATATTTCCATTTCCGCCTCTACGCTGCGCTTCGGTTACAACGCCTTCGCCAACCGCAAGTACGGGCGTGCCGGTTGGAGCAGCGTAATCGGTGCCGTGGTGAGGACGATTTTCTCTCAATATTGGGTGAAACCGGTTGCGTGAAAATCCTGAACTCACACGCTGATTATATCGAAATGGAGCCATAAGTAGAGCTTTTTCAAGGCTGTTTCCATTTTCATCAAAATACCCGCGGCGCTCTTCATTTTCAAAATGATAGGCGTTATATGTTGTTCCGCGGTGCTGAAACTCAGCTGCTTTAATATCGCCAATTCCAATGAATTGATCGCCCGCATAACGCTCTTCGTAGATCACCTTAAAATGGTCACCTTCTCTCAACAAGAAAAAATCGATCTGCCATGCAAACACATTGGCCAGTTCTGAACCCAGGTATGGAGATATTCCCTGTCCTGCAATCGTTTCGTAAAGTGAACTCCTGATTATGCCGGATGCCTCTTTCAAAACAAAACGGACCGGCACTTCACCCGGTTCAACGCTATACTCATCTTCCCATCCTACAGTGACAAAACGCGTGGCGGTCGGCTGCCAGACAAACGCTACCGCTTCATCGTCTTTATAGTAGACCCGGTATGTTTGTCCCGGAACAATTCGATTTAAATTAGCTACACCTTCAGACGAAAGCTGTATCTGGTAGATCTGTTGCGGAGATAAGTTGTGCCGTCTGAGAATAATATATAGACTCTCATTTCTCTGTACTCGATACTCTTCAAATTCGTAGGATTCAATTTCAAAACCGTATTTGTCTTTGGGAGGAACCGGCTGAATTTCATTTACTGTTTCAAGTGAAATTTTGAATTCACTGTCTGAAACAGCTCCTTCAGTACTACCCGATTTGCTGACTACAAATTGAATAGCCACTAGTACGAAAAGCAGAGAAACAGCCAAATATAGCGTTTTACGAGTTTGTGTAAGCATTCCCTAAAGCAGTAATTTTGAGAGTATATTAAAACCTGTCCGAAAATATAACATTATGAATGATAATCACAATTGTAATTAGTCATTTAACTGCATCAATAAATTGACTTTAGTGTCGTTTCATTCCAAACAAACCAATAATTTTTAAGTAGATGAACAAATATTGTCGGCTCATTGAATCGAGAATTAAATTCTGCTTACCTTTACACCGCAAATAGAAACGCAGCAATTACATATTTTTTTAAGCAAGCACCTTGTTTGCTCTCCGTCCAGCTATCATCTGCTATGCCATTATCACAACTGCTTACGGGATTTATGACTACAACTTTTCAACGCTTTGGGAAATCGGCTCTGCTTCTTTTGTGTACTTTTTTATGGACTTTCACATATTCTGCGCAAGCGCAACAGATTCACACGTTTGTTGAAACCGATAGCCTGCAGGTAGGCGATCAGTTTACGCTTTCTATCGTACTTGAGGGTAACTATGTGCTGCAGAACTATCCTGATGCCGACGCTTTCCATGAAGATATTGAGATGCAGAATCGTCAGCGTTTCCAGGCAGCTGCCAACCGCGACAGCATTGTCTACACTCTGCAATTCTTCAGCCTTGAAGATATAACGATCGACCGGCTCCGGTTTGAACTGCAGGATACAACGCTGCAGTCGAGCAGGGTTCCTCTTTTTTTTAAGACAACTCTCGCTGAGGATGATGCAGAATTCAGGCCATTCAAACCTATTTTCGATTTTACGCGATCGTACTGGCCGTGGATCTTGACGCTGCTGCTGGCTGCAGTTTTAGGATATTTCCTTTACAAGAAATTAAAAGAGCGCGCTCAAAAAGACACATTTATGCCGGTTCCATTCAATGAGAAACCCTTTGTTGATCCGCTGCATGAATTAGAGAAATCTGTGCAGGCAATTGCCTCAGAACCGCCTCCGGTAAATGAGAAAGAGTTCGAGCAGTTTTACATCCGGCTCGGTGACGCCATCCGCCTCTACCTGAAACGGGTTTACGAGTTTCCGGCACTCGAAATGACGTCCGGCGAAATTGTCCGAAAACTGCAGGAGCTCCGGGCATCCTCAGATCTGATCAAAAAAGTAAAAAAAGTGCTGTATGATGCCGATATGGTAAAATTTGCGAAATTCAATCCCGCATCTGACCAGGTATCCGACGCTATAAAAACAGGTAAAGATTTTGTTGAAACTGCCCGGACGATCGACTCTGAACGGATCGGGTATCTCGAGCATCTTCATAACGAAGAGCAGAAGGAACTACAGGAAAAACATGAAGAGCACGAACAGAAACGTAAACAGGAATTTGAACAATGAGCTGGGCTAATCCTGAATATTTTTGGCTGTTACTTGCGGTTCCCTTCTACCTGGGATATATCATCTGGAGACACTTTTTTAAGAAGCGCCCCTCCATTACATTTTCATCAACCTCCGTCTTTGATGGTATGCCCGGAAATTACCGGGCAAAAATGATATGGCTTACACCACTGCTCTATGCCGGCGCATTTTCACTTCTCGTTGTAGCTCTTGCCCGGCCACAGCTACAGAATACTACGGTTGAACAGAGCGTTGAAGGGATTGATATCATGCTGAGCATAGATATCTCAACCTCAATGAGAGCCGAAG
>CAZKIZ010000347.1:0-3837 GCA_964552935.1 uncultured Rhodohalobacter sp.
AAACCATCGGAGCCGGTAAAAATTACGTATTGGTAATGTATACCACTAAAATGAGGACCATTCTTTTTTATACAATTGATCACTCCCTTAAAACAATTACATGAATTCTGAGACTGAGCATTTCTATAGAAACCTGCCTGAAATCCACACGTTTTCAGAGATTGTAGAGCTGGACCACTACTCGCCTCTGCCCGATGACTGGCTTGTTATTGCAACGGATATCCGGGGATCAACCGAGGCGATAAAGGCGGGGCAGTATAAATCGGTAAATATGGCCGGTGCATGCGCAATTGCAGCTATTTGCAACGATTTTCCGGATCTTGATATCCCGTTTGTATTTGGTGGTGACGGCGCCACGCTGGCCATACCTGACGTTGGGCGGGACCATATTATGGGCCTGTTAAAATTCTGTAAAGAAGCCACAGAGTCCGTATTTGGGCTGGAGCTTGCGGCCGGATGCCGTACTATGGGAGAACTACGGAAAAATGGTAAAGAGATCAAAATCGGGAAGTTCAGGCTGTCAGAACACGTTCAGCAGGCGATATTTTGGGGAAGCGGAGTAGATTATATTGAGGAGATCATCAAGCTGCCTGAAAATGATTTAGATAATTTTTCGATGGTTGAAGCGGACTTTACAGGGCTTGAGTGTCGTTGGAATGAGATTCCTTCGGAAAAGGATGAGATTCTCTCCATTATTATTAAATCCGTAATAGAAGATGAACATCAAAGAAGCCGGTTCTATAAGGATTGTTTTGAAAAAATAGAGAACATATATGGATCTGCCGATCAGTATGCGCCGGTGAAGGAGGACAAAATGTCTCTTGCAGCAAATCCCAAAAAACTGACCTCTGAGATTCTTATCAGAAGCTATCCATCAACTTTTTTAAAAAAAGTCACCTACTTCATGAAGCTCATGTACATGCAGCTTGCGGGCTTTTATTTAATGAAAAACACAGTAGAGACAAAGAATACCAACTGGGGTGATTACAAACCCGATTTTGTGCGCAACGCCGATTTCAGAAAGTTTAGTGACGGTTTGAAGCTTGTGGTTTCCGGAACAGTTGAACAACGGGTTGAACTCAGAACTTATCTTGAGGAGCACAATAAAAGGGGCGATCTTGTGTTCGGTACCCATTCATCACCGGCTTCCATGACGACTTGTTTTGTTACGGATTACCAGGGACAGCACATCCATTTTATTGACGGAACCGAGGGAGGGTACGCAGCTGCATCCGTGGAACTAAAGGAGCAGGTAAAGCAGTTGAACAAACGTAGCACTAAACCAAACTCAGTTACCTAATCATGCGGACAACTTTTATAAATAAGAGCCTTATACTTTTTACGATTACATATTTTGGGCTCATTTTCACCGCATGTAATTCTAATAGCCAGCAATCAGTTATGTCACAGGACGACCACATAGAATTTTTAGAATCGATAAGCTACCAGGATGCTCTTAACGACACCGATGACGACAAAAGGATTGAACGAACGGATCAGGAGTGGCGCAATATGTTGAGTCGGGGAGAGTATCGTATTCTCCGCAATGAAGGCACAGAAATGCCCTACGTAAATGAGTATGACGGGTTTTATGAAGAGGGCGTTTACCTGTGCAGAGGTTGCGGCAATCCGCTTTTCCACTCTGAAGCAAAGTACAACAGCCGGACAGGGTGGCCAAGTTTTTGGGAGCCGATACGTGAAGGAGCCGTTGGCGAAAGAGAAGACAACAGCATGTTCATGACACGCACCGAAACCATTTGTGCCCGGTGCGATTCACACATCGGACACGTATTTGATGACGGACCTGACCCAACCGGACTTCGCTACTGCATGAACTCCCAGGCGCTTAAATTCATCCCCAAAGAAAATTGATCTTTTGTCAAGGTTGATATCTCGGGTAAAACCTGTCAGGCTTATGGGGTTTTAACTTCGAAACGAGCTTCTATGTTATCAAACCTGACAGGTTTTGGGTTTTAACGGCACTAATCGTCACTTGTACTGAACGTAATTGTATCCGTAAAAGGCAGCCCGAATTCGTCGAGTCCCTCGATAACGACTCTGTAGGTAGACGGTATATCATTCGTCCAGAACGAAAGTTCTGCTTCACCGTTTGATAACTCAACCTCAGCATCCCAGTGCAGCGTGATCCTGTTGTCCGGCTCCTCTGAGTCTGCTGCAACAGTAAAACCATAGCGCGGAGAGTAGAAGCGGGTTGGAGGCTGATATCCTTCAACAAAAGCTGTGGTAAATCCACGCGTGGACGGTGACGCACCTGACCCGCGTCTTGTTCTCACCATCAATACACCGCCGGCTCCCCGGCTGCCGTAGGCTGCAAGCTCTGTAGATCTTCTGAATACGTTAATCGTCTGGACGTTGGTGGGAGATATATTTCTAACGACATTCCAGTCACTCTCAATTCCGTCGAGAATAACAAGGGGAGGGGCCGCACCCGAAAATGAAACGGATCCGGTTCGAATGGATAAGCCCGTCACATTTGCGGTTACACCGGGTATCTGGTTCACTATAGATTCAATGGGGAGTGTTGTCAATTCAGGTCTTTCATCAAGATCCACGCGCTGGCTGCCCGAGCTTGCCACTCTCAGATCTCTTTCAAACTGATCGTCTGTATCCCTTTCCGCTGCAACTACGACTTCCTCGAGCTCTCCCCGCATCTGAACATCGGCAAACTCTTCTGTCTGCATTTGGGTTGATGCTGCCCGTTCCGACAGTTCCTCTGCTGAAGGACGATCTTCTTGATCATCGCGCTGGATTGTAATCGGAGTAAAAAGAGCCTGATTTACAGACGTGGAATCTTCAGGCAGGTGTGAATAAGGCTCAGAAAGACGGATTCGTACATTATCTCCGCCATCGCTATCGTTTGCCCTGATGCTGATTGGCTGAGATCCTCTGACATTCAGGCCGGTAATGGAAAAATATCCATCTTCATCTGTATCTACTATCTGCAAATCTTCCTGGTCGGTACCCATCGAAAAAACAACCGTAGCATCGGCCAGACCCCGGCCTCTGAATGGACTCCGGATCTGACCCGTCAGACGAATTCCATCTTCAGGCATTGAAAACAGATTGATTTCATCCACATGCTGTACCTCCTCCATATCAAATGCACGCCAGCCCTGCGTGAGCATCAGCAGGTCTGCATGTCTGTCTCTGTTCTCTGAATCACTGAAATAGTACCCGGGATTTTCCACATGTCCGGCTACGTCAGATTCCAGCAGAAACTTGGTTTTGATGGTCGATGAAAAGTGGTCAAACTCACGGAGCTGATCATCAAAAACGGATACACTTGCCGTGGCATCTACTGCGTCGCCGGCAGCATCACTCAGGCTGATGCTCAAATCAACCCGGTCCCTTAAACCGTACGTGCCTCTGCCGGCAGAGATGTCACTGTTGAGTGAATCGGCTGGGTTGATGTTAAAAGCGAGACGTTCCGCAATCGGGTTGCCGTCGTTACTGAGAACGGTAAAGTGAACCGCACCGGTTTCAAACATCGTTTTGGGCGCAGCCGTAAACCCGGTGCCCGAAATCACGTCAATGGGTGTGGCAAGGTATATTTCGCCCCGAACATGACCAAATACGAGGTACGATCGGTCGGTTTCAGTATCAGAACTTCGCAGACGCAGCACATATTGATCAAAGTCATTTTCCGTCACGCTGAAAACCAATCCTGTCGGAAGTGCTTCAGGCAGTGGAAATCGTTCACCGTTAATTACAGCATGATACGTTTGCCCCGCTTCAGGCTTAAGGCTGAATGAACCCATTCCGAGATGTTCAGATTCAATTTCAGCGACAACTTCCTCATCAGCGTCTACAATCACT
>CAZKIZ010000348.1:0-3823 GCA_964552935.1 uncultured Rhodohalobacter sp.
CAATAGAGTGCAGAATTAACGCCGAAGACCCCGCCCACAATTTCAGGCCCACAGCAGGTGTGGCAACGGCTTTTAACATACCTGGCGGTCACAGCACTCGCGTTGACACCCACGCCTATGCCGGGTATAAGATTCCGCCCCACTACGACTCTATGATTGCAAAACTGATTGTCAGTGCTCCAACCCGCGAAGAAGCGATAAGAAGGATGCGAAGAGCACTTCAGGAGTTTATAGTAGAAGGTATTAAAACGACCATCCCCTACCATCTCCAGTTGATGGATGATGAAGGATTCCAAAAAGGTGAATTTAACACCCACTACCTTGAAAAATCGTTTAAATTTAACCCCGACTTAGAGCAATAGAGAATTATATGAATATTCCAGCTGATCTTAAATATACACAAGAACATGAATGGGTACGAGACAATGGTGACGGTACCGTTACCGTTGGGATAACTGATTTCGCCCAGAGCGAACTTGGCGATATCGTTTTTGTTGAACTGGAACCGGAAGGTTTCGAGTTCGATAAGGATGAAGTTTTCGGTACCGTAGAAGCGGTTAAAACCGTTTCTGAACTTTTTGCTCCCGTTAGCGGCGAGATTACAGAGATCAATGAAGAGCTTGAGGATGATCCTGAAATAGTGAATAACGATCCTTACAAAAATGGCTGGATGGTAAAAATAAAAGTTGCCGATTCATCCGAACTCGATGACCTGCTGTCTGCCGAAGAGTACCAGGAAGTGATTGACTAATGCTACACCCCTATTGAATGAATAACCATACCGACGACTGGATTCTGATCCTTGACTTCGGCTCACAGTACACCCAACTAATTGCCAGAAAAATTCGTGAGCTGAATGTATACTGTGAAATTCACCCTTTCAACACTCCTCCGGAAACTTTCAAAGATGATCGCCCAGCCGGTATTGTCCTCTCAGGCGGCCCAAGCAGTGTGTATGACGAAAATGCCCCTGAACTAAATCTTGAGTACCTTGAACTGGGGCTGCCTGTTCTTGGAATCTGCTACGGACTGCAGTCTCTTACCCATTCTATAAACCCGGGATCTGTAGAAAAAGCTGAGAAACGCGAGTTTGGCCGTGCAAGTCTTATCGTGGATGACTCCGATGATTTGCTGAAAGATCTGGACACCAGGACAGTCGTCTGGATGAGCCACGGAGATCACATCAAAGAGCTTCCAGATTCATACGTTGCAATTGCACATACAACAAATGCACCTATAGCTGCAGTTCGGCATAAAGAAAAGAGCATATTTGGAGTTCAGTTCCATCCTGAAGTTGCACACACGGATCAGGGAACGCAGCTATTCAAAAACTTCGTAGAGACCATTTGTGGATGCAGCAGAACATGGACAGCCGCATCTTTTGTTGAAACACAGATTCAGAATGTCCGCAATCAGGTTGGTAAAGAGAATGTGCTTTGCGCCCTTTCTGGCGGCGTAGATTCAACCGTTGTTGCAACACTTCTTCACAAAGCGATTGGAAATCAGCTTCAGTGTATTTTTGTTGATAATGGACTCCTGAGAAAGGATGAGTTTAAAAATGTTCTCAAAACTTATAAAGAGCAGCTGAATCTGCCGGTAAAAGGAGTTGATGCATCCGAAGAATTCCTCTCCAACTTAAGCGGAGTGATCGATCCTGAAGAGAAAAGAAAAGTTATCGGGAATACATTTATCGATGTTTTTGATCGCGAGGTGAAGGGAGGCAAAGCGTATAAGTTTCTTGCACAGGGTACGCTCTACCCCGATGTGATTGAAAGTATATCGTTTAAAGGCCCTTCAGCGACCATCAAATCGCATCATAACGTAGGCGGACTGCCTGAAAAAATGAACCTGGAGCTTGTTGAGCCGGTACGTGAGCTTTTCAAAGATGAGGTTCGGAACGTAGGACGTGAACTCGGCATACCTGAATCGTTTATATCGCGACATCCTTTTCCGGGTCCCGGACTTGGGATTCGCGTAATCGGAGAGTTGTTGCCTGAACGGCTTGAACTTCTACGGCAGGCCGATCATATATTTATCCAATCCCTTTTGGAACATGACCTTTACGATGACGTGTGGCAGGCTTTGACGGTTTTGCTTCCCGTTCAGAGTGTAGGCGTTATGGGTGACGAACGAACCTATGAATTTACAGCTGCCCTGCGCGCCGTTACAAGCCGCGATGGAATGACGGCCGACTGGGCCCATCTCCCCTACGATTTTCTCTCTGAAGTGAGCAACCGGATTATTAATGAAGTTCGGGGAATCAACAGAGTTGTTTATGATGTCAGTTCGAAGCCACCGGCTACCATTGAATGGGAATAACGTACTTATTCTCTAAAACAAGTATGCTTACAGAAATACCACTTTCTATTCAAAAACGGGAACATTTTTCGCATTCATAAATTTATGTTCCTGAAACTGAATTCAATTTTATTATGAAATATATCTTCTCACTTCTATCCTTTCTCATTTTGCTTGCCGGTCCGGTTGCAGCCCAGAATTTTGAAGAAGCCCTCCAGCTTTATGAAGAACAGGCTTTTGCCGAGGCTGCTGAAATCTTCAGTTCCCTTGATGATGACCGGTCTAAGCTTTTTGCAGGTAAAAGCTATTTCGGGATGCAGGATTATTTGATCGCAAACGAATATCTTCGTCAGGTGGCTGAAAATACAACCACGGACTCCTACCGCCAGGAGGCGCTATTCACCATTGCGCTCTCCCATTTTAGAATGAAAAATTTTGCGCTCAGTCTCGATCAGCTTCATGAACTGACCATCAGCGGGGAGAGAGGCCGAATCCGGGTGGATGCACAACGCATCTATCGTCAGATCATGCAATATCTGAGTCCTGAGCAACGAATACAGGTATTGCGACAGACACGCTACCGTGAGGTTGCAAAAAATGTTGTTGAACACTCCTATAACCTCGTTGACAGAGAGCAATACGAAGTAATTCTGAATGGATTTTTGAGAACGGTAACGGATCTCGATCAACGACGTCAGCTTAGAGAAGAGCTGCCTCGTGCGGGCCAGGTACAATCTATTCAGCGAAGATACCCATCCCCTCCTGAGGGTATGGTTTACAATATTGGCGTAATTCTGCCGGCTGATGAGGAGAACGCATCTGATCGTCTTGTTCCAAGAAATTTATACTACGGCATTACACTGGCTGCTGAGGAATTCAATAGCCAGAACCCCGATAAGAAAGTTTTTTTAAAGTATCAGAATTCTCATAGTGATCCCGATTCTACCGGGAAGGCATTCAACGAATTGGTTTATAACGGATTTGTTGATGCTGTTATCGGTCCGCTTTTCTCAGAACCCGCAAGGCGAATGGCTAGGCTCTCAGAAGAGTACCGTATACCCATGATTGCACCACTTGCAAATTCTGATGAGATAAATCTTGACCACAACTACACCTACCAGATGAACCCCACATTTGAGGTTCATGGAAAGATGATGGCCCGCCATGCCGTACAGACTCTCCGTCTGGATACGCTCGCCGTAATTACCCAGAGCGATCATCCCGGAACAGCTTCTGCACGAAGTTTCCGGCGTGAAGCTGAGCGGCTTGGAGCTTTTATCTCTTACTATATTGAAGAAGATTTTGCATCCCTGGGATATGATATCACCGAATTCACTGAAGTTTTCACAACGGATGAGGAAGAGATCGAAGAGCATAATTATATACCTACAAAGGGAATTTACGCTCCGTTTTCAGGTCAGGCTGCAAATACTCTCATAAACCTGCTGCTTACCGATCTTGAAGTTTTGAGAAGTGAAATGGTTATTATGGGATCAGAGGAGTGGGAAAACGCATCGCTTTCAAA
>CAZKIZ010000349.1:0-3820 GCA_964552935.1 uncultured Rhodohalobacter sp.
CTTCCGCTCCGCCAGCCGGCGGAGGGACTTTTATCTTTTTCCGACCCAGAGGGTCAGGGAATTAAAACACTTATGATTAAAATCAGTTCAAAACGGAACTCCTTCCATGTTACGGGCCGCAAGGAAGCTGCCGAGTAAAAAGAGTGCGATCAGCCCCATTGCAATGCCCGCAGAGTAAACAGGAATCTCGAGCGCAGAATATCCAGGCAAAAATCCTTCCGGACGCGCCGCAGCGTTCATGCTCCAGAGAATTGACGTAAGAGCCGCGGTAACCGGAATCAGTAAAGAAAGCATCGCGCCAAACCTGCAAAGCCGGTACACAATTTCACTTATGCCTGAACTCCCGAAGAGCGCCCAACCGAAAATAAGCAGGTAAAGGCACGAGGTGGTTACGATATGAAAATAGGGATGGATCACTTCTCCTGTCACCCCGTAAATCATATACACCACAACGCCCCATAGTATAGCCACCGCCGGCAGCGAGAGCAATATGGCAGCAAGGAATGCCATCGGCTTGTTAAACGGGATCAGATCTTCGGGCATGATACAATTCTAAATATACATCTAAACAGCTTCTTGATAAGGGCAAGACACTTTTATCGCTTAATATAGTGAAGGAAAATCGCAGTATATGGAATCTTTTGCGGATAGTACTGCCTAACACGGAATATTCACCAAGAAATTAAGGGCTGCTGTCTAAATAATATATGCACAATATTATTAGTGCCTTATGCTGAGTCACACTTATTCTCGTGAATAATTCGGGCTAAATCACAATTTATATTCCGATATATACGGAGGTCTTTATGCTCTTAGACAGATATGTACAAAATACCTGCCTGTTTTTCATCTGCATCTGCTTAACTATTCTGGGTTCATGTGCTCCCCGGGGCGAGATATTGCAACAGGATCATGAACACGGGACATACCATCTGTATGTGCCCGATAACTATTCTGCAGAATCTGATGTAGTGGTGGTGGTTCACGGTCAGCCGTCCGCCACAGAGGATGTAACGGAACGGGCTGAACGGTACATCAACCGCTGGACCGACTTTTCTGATTTCACCGGCGCAGTGATCATTGCCCCGGTATTTGACCAGGAAAACTACGCAAGTGATGGCGGCAGCGGCTACGGCGGATACCGCGGCCTTTACGGCAGAAATGTTGGGGCTGATGAGTTTCTTCATCAAATTCTCGAGGAAGTAGATACAGGTCTCGCCCCAACATCCGAAGACCGATTCTATCTTTACGGATTTTCGGCGGGCGGACAGTTTGCCAACCGGTACCTGGTGCGTCACCCCGATCGCCTGCTGGGCGTGGTTGCAGGCGCTGCCGGACGCTATGCATTTCCGGATGAGGAGACGTCGTGGCACTACGGCATGGGAAGTATCCGGCACCAGAGTGAATGGCACGACGGTGAACCGCTGGAGGTGGACGTTACTCCGGATCCAAAGGGATGGGTTAAGGCAACACAACTGCCGGTTACCGTGATTGTCGGTGATCAGGACAGGCCTCCGCAGCCATGCAGACAGGCACATTGCGAAGAATTCAGTCGTCCGGATGATATTACACAATCACCCGGCTACACGACGATTCTCAATCAGTCCGTACCGCCCGGGCGCTATTTTGTGACCGCCAATGTCGTCCTTTCCGACACTGAAGATGCCGACCCTTTTCCCGCCACGGCCCGGTGTACGATTTTCAATGGAAAAGAGGCTGTAGACACTTTTGCACGCAGGCTTGGCGAATCCGGCAGTGGCGCCGGGAGCGCAGTGTTCTCTCTGCAAGGCGTCACTAAAACAAGCGGGGGCATGACACAATTAAGCCTGAGATGCCGCAAAGGGAGTAATGACACTACTCAAATCAGTGTGGCAGAATCTCCCAAGTTGACGGCCATTGAAGTTGGACAGGACGCCTTTGTTGCTGAAAGCACCGACCGTCCGGATGATATTGCGCAATCACCACGTTATACAATGATCCTGAATCAGATGGTACAACCGGGGAGTTACCTGGTCACCGCTACCGTGTTGTTGTCAGATGTTGAAGGAGCAGATTCTTTTCCCGCTACTGCACGATGTACGATATTTAATGACAGAGAGGTTATCGACACTTTTGCCCTTCAGATGGGTAAACCCGAAACAGGTACCGAGAGCACTGCCTTTCCGCTCAAAGGTATCGCAACCATCCGTAACAACCCCGCTGAACTAAGCCTGATGTGCCGAAAAGGAGGCAACGACACAACGCAGATCAGGGTACGGGAAAGCCCAACGCTGACGGCCATCAATGTGGGACAAGATGCCTTTGTAGCCGAAAGCACCGATCGTCCCGATGACATTGCACAGTCACCAAATTATACGACGGTTCTAAACCGGACTATACAACCGGGCCGCTACCTGGTCACAGCAAATGTAGTGCTGACCGATGATGAAGATGCCGATCCCTTTCCCGCTACAGCCCGGTGCACCATTTTCAGCGGAGATGAGGTTATAGACACTTACGCTCTGCAAATGGGTGAGTCGGGCAGCGGCAATGAAAGTGTAGTATTTCCGCTTAACGGCATCGCCACAATTAGTGATGACCCTGCAGAACTGAGCCTGCTGTGCCGGAAAGGCAGCAACGACACCACTAAAATCAGGGTTCGGGAAAGTCCAAAACTCATAGCGGTCAGTGTGGGAAATGATGCGTTCGGAGAGGATAACAGATCCACACGCCTGGAAATTGGCGAAAAATGGGTCAATGACATGCAGGAACTGGCGATAAGAGAGGGGCAGAGAAGCACCTTACACCTGCAGCTGGTACCAGGCGTCGGCCACAATCCTGCGGGTCTGACCGATGAAGTTCAGGCAATTTTCAGGACGTTGATGGAGGAGTGATAAGAAGCTCTTCATCCGCTCCGGCGCTGAATCCAAAAGTAATCGCTTTTTGTGATATAGACAGGATCTCTCAGATTTTATATATCAACTAAAGTGTCACTCATATATGTTTGTACCATAAAACAAAAAAAGCCTTGCATCCGTCTATTGACTGATACAAGGCTTCAAGTGCCCTGGAATGGAGTCGAACCATCACGACCGTTAGGTCACACGCCCCTCAAGCGTGCGCGTCTACCAATTCCGCCACCAGGGCAAAAGTATAATCTTACCAAATTTTCAAATCACTATTTCCGATGGTGTCGAACCATCTCGTCCCGACAGCTGTCGGGACACACGCCCCTCAAGCGTGCGCGTCTACCAATTCCGCCACCAGGGCAAAAGTATAATCTTACCAAATTTTCAAATCACTATTTCCGATGGTATCGAACCATCTCGCCCCAACAACTGTCGGGACAAACGCCCTCAATCCCGAGCGCTTTTGAAATATCAATTCTGCCCGTGTTCTTCGAAGCTTTTTTCCACATCTATACTTCAGTGAAGAAGAGAGCGTAGTTGAAACAAGGGAATTTATTCAAGGCTCAAAATATAGGGGTTTTTCTATTCAAAAAGAAAGTAGAGTTCGCCGGCTTTTTTGTATTTTTTTAAAATCTGATCGACGGCATCTGAATTGATGATCTGAAGTTGGTGTTTGTAACTTGAGAATGAAGATAACCTACAGTCTGCAGCCCGGCTAAGAAAAATTGTTGATCCTGAAATTTCCGATAGCAAATAACCCGGACTTCGGTCATCCGTCACCTTTTATCTTTAATCTATTATCAATTAACTGTTTATGACTAATAAAGATGTAGCCGCTAAACTTCGCGAAGTATTTGTAATGATGCAGCTGGCCGGTGAAAACCGGTTTCGGGCCATTGCATTCGACCGCGCCGCACAAACCATTGAGGGGC
>CAZKIZ010000350.1:0-2442 GCA_964552935.1 uncultured Rhodohalobacter sp.
ACGCAGAGAGATCCTGGCAGAGTTATGGTTGTTATAGGACAGCGGAGTGAGGGAGTGAGGGGGGAGAAAGAGTGAAAAGGAGATGGATTGAGTGTTTGTAAGTTGATTAGTGCCCTCAGTTCAATAATTCCCAGGTGCTTTTCCTGGTCCCGCAGAATTGCGGGAAACAATTCAACAACATCTCCCCATCACTCCCTCGCTCTTTCATTCTATCTTTCAGTTGCATCTGACAACTGATAACCAATTTCCCAAAAACTAATTTCCGATTAACCAATCACCTACTCCACCAAATTCTGCCAGGAATTCTTTAATCCCGACCACGTCAATTTTTTCGTGAACCGGATATCTGTCTGTTCCGGGAGTAATGATCAGATTTTTGGAGGTTTGATTGTCCTCAATCACATTGTGAAATCCTTTTGATGGCTTCGGCGAAAGGTTGAGTTTTATTTCGATACAAACCAGAGGCCTCTCATTTTGTACCACAACCAGATCTGCCTCCGCCCCCTGGTGCGTTCGATAGAAGTAAAAGGTGTACTTGTCGGGTGCAGATGCCAAAATCTGTTGCAGGACAAATCCCTCCCATGATCCACCCGCGGCCGGATGAGCACGAAGAGAATCTTCGTTGTCAATATCAAGCAGGGCATGAAGAACGCCTGTATCCCTGATGTAGACCTTTGGTGATTTGACCAGCCTTTTTTTCACATTTCTGTGCCAAGGCTGAATCCTGCGGATAATGTAAGCGTGTTCCAGGTAGTCGAGATACTTTGAGATAGTGGGGGACGACACGCCTACAGAACGTGCCAGGCTCTCCTGGTTCAATAGCTGGCCGTTCTGATGAGCCAGCATTTTCAAAAAGTTCTTCAGTTTACCAATATCGGTGTTTAATCCGAGAAGCGGAAGGTCCCGCTCGATCAGTGTGCGGACATAGTCCTGAAGCCATCGCTGGCTGTATGATCTGTTATCACTCAAAAATGCTTCCGGAAACCCACCCCTGATCCAAAGCCGGCTAATATCAAATTGGGCTGAAATTTCCTGCCATGTGAATGGTGGTAACTCTTCATAAGTAATCCGTCCAGCCAGTGATTCAGATGATTCACGTATTAAGACAGGAGATGCAGAACCCAGCAGCAGAAATCGACCGGGCCGCCGGTTGCGATCGATAACAGCCCGGAGAACGGGGAACAGATCAGGCCTGCGCTGTATTTCGTCAATAATAATCAGGTGGTCATCAAACCGCTCGAAAAAAAGTTCGGGATCGGCGAGTTTGCCCTCGTCCCTGGGAGATTCGAGATCGAGGTGAACTGTTTTTCCATCTCTGTTGGCCGCGATTCGTTTTGCAAGTGTAGTTTTTCCAACCTGCCTCGCACCTGTTAAGGCCACAACCGGAAAATTAGTCAACAATTCAAGCACCGCATGCTCATTTGATCTCAAAATCATCTTTTCCATGAAAAACCCATTTAATATTTTATGATTTCATGGTAAATATAATTTCTTACCATGAATTATTAAAATAAAGATTTAGATTTTCTTGAATTCAGATTGAAGTGAGCGTAAGGGAAAGAAAGAAAGATTTCCCTGCAGAAAAGATCCGTTTACCGTTAACCAATTTCCCAGTAACCAATCACCAGATACCCACCTACTCTTCCAACTTTCAGATTTTCTATGCATATTCTTTCAGCAGTTGGTTTTACTTTATTTGAAAACAAGAACCGTTATCAAACAGTGAGAGAAATATGTCAAGATTTTTATTTACAGTACTGATCACCGCTTTTTTTGGGCTTCAAAACGCACATGCTCAAATCGATTATCACGACACCATTCAGCCAATCTTCGATAATTACTGCACCGTATGCCACGGCGGACTGGGTGGTGTAACCCTGGAGTCTTACGAAAAAGTGATGGCAAGTATCGGCGCAAACTACGACACCCTTATCGTGATTCCGGGAAAACCGTTCGAAAGCCCGCTTGTGGACGTTATCTCATCTGATGAGCCTGAATTTGGCGGACGAATGCCGCCGGGCGATTCACTCTCCGTACAGCAGATTGAGGATATCATCCAATGGATTGAGGAGGGCGCTCATGAATCGGTGCAGACGTCAGGAGAAACGTTTGCAAATCTGCCTGACACCTACCGCTTAAATGGCAACTACCCCAACCCGTTCAACCCATCTACCGTAATTCAGTTTGAGGTACCGCAAACAACCGATTACCTGCTCTCTGTCTATTCGGTAACGGGCAAGCTGATCCGTGAGCACCAGGGAACCGCCCGGGCAGGAGTTGCAGAGGTAGCCCTGGACATGAGCAGGCAGCCGTCCGGCGTCTACATCTACAGGCTCCGTTTTTCTTCAAACAGGAACGATACCCGTTTTCTTACGGGACAGATGACGCTTATAAAATAGTACCATGACAACCCTAAACCTGTCAGGTTTGATGAATAAAAGC
>CAZKIZ010000350.1:2542-3809 GCA_964552935.1 uncultured Rhodohalobacter sp.
CCGTGATACGACAATAGTCTTCACCCCAAAACATTCACGCATCACACAGACCTCTGCTGAAGTAGTCACCTCGTCACAAGACATTTGGGGCAGCCCATCACTGAGTTTCCTCAGTAATTTGGTTTTTTCTCTCGACTTACCTGATATTTTAAACAGTTCTTAATTACATATTGAGCGGTGTTTACCTCCCTTTACATTACTTTGTAATAACATTACTCATACATTTAAACATAAACTTGTTCTGTATAGGGTAAACATCGTATGTTGTAAGTGTTGATTCAAAAAACAAGTACCCCCTTCTCGAATCAACTTTCCAAAGTTTCAACTTCTGCACTAAGACTCTGTTCTTCCCACATCCGATCCGGCAATTTTTTTGCCGTCCTCAGAAGGTGACACAACGGCGTCACTGTTTACCGTTATCTTCCCGAAAAAAGGTCACAATGGCTCAATTCGTCTCTCCGCTATTCCCTGCTCAGCCGCTTCTTGAAGAACGCCTCGGCATTGAACGGTTTCAGTCTCTGCCGTCAACACCCGGTATCTACCGTTTTTATGATCGGGACGGTGCCCTGCTCTATGTGGGCAAAGCGAAAAACCTGAGATCGCGTTTGTTCACGTATAAACGGGCACGTGCAGGCTCAGTATCGCGAAAGGTGTCAAAGCTGATCGGACAGATTTCATCCTTTGAGATTGTGGAGACCGAAACGGAGCAGGATGCGCTGCTTCTGGAAAACAGGATGATTCGCACGGAGCGTCCGCCTTTCAATCACGCCAACAAGCAGACCGAAGCGTACTATTTTGTCTACCTGAAACCGGACGATTCAGGGGTTGAGTTTCGCCTGGCGATGAGAGTTCACGACGATTCTGATGCGAAGTACTGGCATGGGTGCTACAAAGGTCACGCGCCGGTGCGCCGGTCGTTCGGATGCATGCTCCAGCTCCTGTGGATGGCAGAAAATGATCAGTACTCCCCTCTTCACCTGCCTGTACAGCTCAGCCGAAATCTGACGCCAATGAGGTATCACGTTAAATGGAGGGAGAGAAATTCTCCGGGACGGCGGGACGGTGCTGCGGAGATGCTCCTGAACTGGATCCGGGGCGAGGAGTGCGAGATTCTTGACTGGCTCATTGTGCAGATCGAATGCGGCAAGAGCCTCTCCCGATTTGAAACTCTTCATCTTGAGCACCATCTCGACTGCCTGAAGAGATTCTATGACAGAAAACTGGTCCGCCACAAAACCATTCGGGGAGACCGGCAGCTCGTCGGCCA
>CAZKIZ010000351.1:0-3790 GCA_964552935.1 uncultured Rhodohalobacter sp.
CAAGACGGATACCGGTAAACTGCCAGCTAAATTTCGTGTGGAAGAAGTTGCGATATGTTTTCCTGAAGTGATTTTTGGATGTGGCGCATGATCCGCCTCTCAGCACATACTGGTTGCACATAAACTTTCCGTTGTACTCCCCCAGTGCGCCGGGAAACGTCTCATATCCGGGGTAAGCCGCATAGGAACTTCGGGTCCATTGCCACACTTCGCCAAACATCTGTTTCAGCCCGGGCTTTGATGGATTTGCTCCCACAGGATGCAGATGGCGGGAATCCACAAAACTTCCTTCGATCTTGAGCGGTTCTGCCGCAAGCTCCCACTCAAATTCTGTAGGCAGCCTGCAACCTGCCCACCGGGCATAGGCATCTGCTTCGTAGTAATTTACGTGGGTCACCGGCTCATTCATATCAATCGGCTCAAGACCGTTCAGTGTAAACTGGTGCCACTCTCCATCGGTATGCCGCCAATATAGCGGACAATCCCAGCTGTTCTCCACTGCCTGTGCGTATCCCTCATCCAGCCAATATTTTGGATCTTCATAGCCGCCCGAATCAATAAATTTCAAATATTCGCCATTTGTAATCAGCCGGTCGGCCAGCTCAAAATCATGAATATAGGTTTTATGACGCGGGAATTCGTTGTCGTATCCGAACTCTCCGCCAGCGTGACCAACCTCGTAAACTCCCTCTTTAAAGCTGTGCCAGTTTAGTTCAGGCTGAGGCTCTGATTGAGGCCGCGTTCGGGCTGTGTAGGCGGGATTGAGCGGGTTTTTGGAAAACATGATCTTCAAGTCTGTCACGATAAGCTCCTGGTGCTGTTGTTCGTGGTTCAGCCCCACCTCCATCACATCTTTCCACTCCTCAAACGTTTTGTCGCTGCAATTTTCGAGAAACTGCGTAACGTGATGATCCACATATTTGCGATACTCCAGAACCTCTTGAACAGTGGGCCGTGATAAATTCCCGCGCTTGTTCCGGCAATGCGGCTCGCTGGTCTGCAGGTAGTACGAGTTGAACAGGTAGCTGTACTGCGGATGCATCGTTTTATACCCGTCCATCGCCTTCTCAAGAAAAAACGCCTCAAAAAACCAGCTTGAGTGCGCCAGGTGCCACTTTGCCGGACTCGCATGCTCCGCAATCTGTATCACAAAGTCTTCAGTTTTAAGCGGCTCAACCAGTTCCATTGTAAACGACCGGACGTCATGAAATCGTTGCAGCATTCGCTTACGATCAGTAATGGATGTCGATATTCCGTTCTCAGGGGGTGTTTTCGTTTGAATTGCCATAATAATTTTCTGTTTGATTAACCTGCTCTCATCCCTATAATAAACCAATCTTTTGGTTCAGAGTTCATATCAAATTTCTCACATTTATTTATGAAATTACTTGGTTCACTATTTCTTTTCATTTTCCTGGTTACCGCTGACCTGCAGTCCCAGGATCTCGTAAACTGGCGCGATCTTCTCGATGCCGAGACCACCCGATCTTATGAGCGGATACAAGTTGGCCCCGACTCGCTGCAGTTTGCCGATTTATGGCTGTCGGACGGCCCCGGTCCTCACCCGGTTGTGATTTTGATTCACGGCGGATGCTGGCAGAGTATCTATCCCGGCGTTGTGCTGACAAACCCGATGGCGGAAGCGCTGGCGGATGAGGGGTTTGCCGTCTGGAATATTGAGTATCGAAGGCTGGGTCATGAGGGCGGCGGATATCCCGGCACCTTCCTGGATGTGGCAGATGCTGCTGATTTTCTTCGTGAAATTGAGAATCAACACAACCTGGATCTGAACCTTGTGATTGCTTCAGGACACTCAGCAGGCGGTCATCTCGCCACATGGCTGGCGGCACGGGAAAATCTTCCAAATAGAAGCGCCCTCTATCGCGAAGATCCCCTGAAAATACACCGCGTGATTTCACTGGCGGGCATCAACGATCTTGAAAGCTATGCCCGGTTCGGCTCCTCACCCTGCGGCGAACAGACCGTGGAGAATCTCGTTTCATTCAATGAGCGGCAGGAAAACGCATACAGTGATACATCACCATCTGAGTTGCTGCCATTTTCCGCTGAACATATTGAGATAGTTGCCGCGTTCGACCGGCCGGTGCCGCCTTTTTTAGGGCGATCATTTACCCAAAAAGTGCTGGCCAATAACGGGCACGCTGAACTGATACTGCAGCCCGATGCCGGACACTACGAAATGACGGCCCCGTGGACAAAAGAGTGGCAAGAGGTTTTGGAGGTATTTAAACCGACGAACGGACGAACAGACAAATAATCAACCGATAAAGTTATCCTTGCCCGCAAACAACCACTTCGTCTGTTCATCTGTTTCTCAGTTCATCGGTTCATCTGTTCCCCCACCCCTGTGCTCTGAAAAAAAATCTTTTCAAAAAACATCTTTTATATCACTGCTTCACTCCTTAACTTTCTCAAACTTCAAAAACGACAAACGGGTGAATCACCAATCAGACGTTTTTACATATCAGACTTTATCTGTCAGATCCGACACGGTCTCCGTTGTCGGATTTTTTTTGGCCCGCACACCCCGTTTCCTAACACCACACCCTATCTGTTTTTATGAGTCCCGAACCTAAAAAACCTTGTGTACTTGCTCTGTCCGACGGTACCGTTGCCCACGGAAAAGCGATCGGAAAAATCGGCACCACCGGCGGTGAACTCTGCTTTAACACCAGCATGACCGGCTATCAGGAGATCTTTACGGATCCCAGCTACTACGGCCAGCTAATGATGATGACCTACCCGCATATCGGCAACTACGGCACCATGAGCCGCGATGATGAAGCCCGCAGCGTGATGATTGCAGGTCTGATTGTCCGTTCCTTCTCCGATGATTACAGCAATCCTATTGCCGACGGAAGTCTTCAGGAGTACCTGGAATACAACAACGTTGTGGGAATTACCGGGGTTGACACACGAAAGCTGGTTCGCCATATTCGAACGCAAGGCGTGATGAACGCCGTCATCAGCTCTGAAATCACTGACGAGGCACAGCTTGTTAAAAAAGCGCAGGAGTGGGATTCGATGATTGGGCTGGAACTGGCCACTAAAGTGACCCGAAAAGAGGCGCAGACCGTTCCGTCAGACGGTCCCTACAAGCTTGCTGTTTTTGATTACGGCGTGAAGAAAAGTATTATCGATAATTTCGTAAAACGGGGCTGCACGCTACGGGTTTTCCCGGCTGAAGCAGATCTCAAAGATGTACAATCCTGGGGCGCCGATGGCTACTTTTTCAGCAACGGCCCGGGTGATCCCAACGCCTCATCACACTACGCCCTGCCAATTATTGAACACGCAAAATCTACCGGAAAGCCGCTTTTTGGCATCTGCCTGGGGCATCAGCTGATGGCTATGTCGGAAGGGATTGAGGTGAAAAAGATGTTTGTGGGCCATCGCGGAGCGAATCAGCCGGTAAAGAACACCGAAACCGGGCTTGTGGAAATCACCACACAGAACCATGGATTTGCTGTGGATGAGAACAAGATGGACCGCTCCGTTGCCGAGGTAACCCACATCAACCTGAACGATCAAACCATCGAAGGATTGAGGTTTAAGAACTTCCCCGGAATGTCGGTGCAGTATCACCCAGAAGCATCCCCCGGCCCGCACGACTCGCAGTACCTGTTCGACCAGTTTATGGAGATGGTGAAGCAAGGCGCAGGGCACAAGGTTCAAGGTGCAGGTGACAAGGTCCAAGGTTCAGGGCACAAGGCGCAGGGTGCCGGCTAATAAGAAAATCTCAAACATACCCAACATTCCCTCCCTCGCC
>CAZKIZ010000352.1:0-3785 GCA_964552935.1 uncultured Rhodohalobacter sp.
CGTACTAATGGACAAAGTGATAAAACAAATCAACTAATATTTGTGATGTTGCAGGTTAAAGATGTTAAACAGACCTGGATCATGTTGTTCGTTCTAAATTAAAGACTCAGCTACCTGTTTCGTTTCGGAATCCATGGAGTTTCTTTGATTCCCTGCTGTTTGTTTTCATATCTGGCCAGCACGAATAGAAGATCGGAGAGCCTGTTTAAGTAAATTATAGCAGCATTCGGAATGGATTCTTCCTGAGAGAGCTCAACGGTATCTCTTTCAGCACGCCTGCAAACAGTTCTTGCGAAGTGGAGGGTTGAGCCGGCACCGGATCCGCCCGGAAGAATAAATGATTTCAACGGATCAAGATCTTTTTCAAGATGATCGATCCACTCTTCAAGCTGATCAATCTCTTTCTGACCGACCTCTGAAATCCGTGATTTTTCGGGATCGGGTGTGGCGAGGGTTGCGCCCACTACAAACAGATCACTCTGAACCTGTTTCAGTATTTCATTTCCGATATCCGATAATGAGTAGGAGAGAACCATTCCAATAGTGGAGTTCAGCTCATCTACTGTACCGTACGCATGGATGCGAATGTTGCTTTTTATTGTTGTTGAACCGCCAAATAGTGCGGTTTCTCCCGCGTCGCCTTTTCGGGTGTATATCTTCATTTTTGTGTCCTGCTAATTAATAATATTAATGTTGGGAGCAAATAGGCATTGCAATCGTAGAATATAAACATCGGTCATGTTGAAATAATTTAACCTAACGCAGACTGAAGCGCTAATCTACAATATGAAAAGATGGCCGTCCTCTTTCAGAATGAATCAGCAGGTGTGAAAGTGCTTCTAATCGTTTGTTGAAAGCTTCCACCTGATCCAACGGGCAACCCAGAGTGAGCTGCACATCGTCTGTGTACTCAGAATCAATTTCGTAGAGAGTAAAGGTATGCTTCAGTTTCTCAATGACGGACTGCTGATCGTAAGGGTAGGTTACTGAAAATAGCACCGTTGGAATAATTTGTTTAAGGGATGCTGCTTCAAGAGCAAGTTTTGCAGCCCCGCCATACGCATCGATCAGACCGCTCTTTCCGAGTTTTGTTCCTCCGTAGTAGCGCACAACAACACATAAAATATTTACAAGATTTTCCGATCTCAGAGTATTTAGTATGGGTGCGCCGGCAGTTCCTGAGGGCTCTCCGTCGTCCTGGCTGAACTCCGCACAGTCTGCAGCTCCAACTCTGTATGCCCAGCAGTGGTGAGTAGCTGTTGGATGATTTTCTTTTATTTTTGACAGTTCAATATCACAGTTTTCTATGTTGTGGCATGGAGTTAGAAAGGCTATAAATTTTGATCCTTTTTCTTTGAAATCAGCCTCATATAGTTTTGTGACGGTATATTGATTCATATCAAGTAAGGGCTCATTATTGAGATAGCGATGGATATTATTTGCTCATACAACATTACTGTAAACAAAGCGCTTCTTCCTTGCCTTTTAAGAATAATAAGGTGATTTTTATAGCCTAATTAAAGGAACCAAAATACGTGGTGATTCGTTATTTTATGAGCATTTAAAATACGCTGCGTTTATCAAAATTTGAAGATTAAATATGCCATCACTTTTAAAAGCTGCCCAATCTCAGGTAGGCCGAAAAATCTTAACAGGACTCACTGGTCTATTTCTTGTCCTATTCGTCATTTTCCATCTCGGCGGTAACTTAGCTATTTTTGGTGAGCCGGATGCGATGAACCGATATTCACTGATACTTCATAACTTTGGACCGCTTTTATGGGTGGCCAGAATCGGACTTGTCGTCGTTTTTGCAATCCACTCCTGGATCGGTATCTCAATTTGGTGGAATAAACGAAAAGCCAGACCTCAAAAATATGAAGTTTACAGCAGTAAAGGCGGCCCAAGCCGGCAGAGTCTGAGTTCGAGAAGTATGGCATTTACAGGAGTTGTACTCCTGGTATTTGTTGTTTTTCACATCAATACGTTTGCTCTTGGGGAAACTCAAACCGTAATGATAGACGGTCAGCAGACTCACGATATCAAATCGCTTGTTCTTGAAACATTTCAAAATCCGTTCTATGCATTTGGATACGCTTTTGTGATGCTTCTGCTGGGTACCCACCTGGGGCACGGCATTTGGAGCGCGTTTACATCTCTGACCATAAAGAGTAAAAAAGCATCCGCCATGATATACTCAATTGGCGTTGTGTTTGCCATCCTTCTTGCAGTCGGCTTTTTGTTCATACCCATCTACATCTACTTTGGCGGCGGGTGCGAAGCTGCTCTGATTCAGTGCCGGTAATTTTTTTTAAATCGATAAAGACTTAGCCATTATGAAATTAGATCCAAATATACCGTCAGGACCACTTGAAGAAAAGTGGACCCGTCACCTGAAAGATATCAGGCTTGTATCTCCGAATAACAAACGCAAGCACAAAGTGATTGTGGTGGGCACAGGGCTGGCCGGTGCATCTGCTGCGTCGAGTCTCGCAGAGCTTGGGTACAATGTTCAAACATTCTGTATCCAGGATTCAGCCCGACGGGCACACAGTATTGCTGCACAGGGCGGGATCAACGCAGCCAAGAATTATCAAAATGATGGAGATAGTGTCTGGCGGTTATTCTACGACACCATCAAAGGCGGAGATTACAGAAGCCGCGAATCGAATGTCTATCGTCTCGCCCAGAATTCAAACAATATTATTGATCAAGCGGTAGCCCAGGGTGTGCCATTTGGCCGTGAATATGGCGGTTTGCTCGATAACCGGTCGTTTGGCGGCGCACAGGTGTCAAGAACATTTTATTCCCGTGGGCAAACCGGGCAGCAGCTTCTTCTCGGCGCCTATCAAGCCATGATGAAAGAGGTCCATAATGGAAAAATCGAAAGTTTTACCCGCCATGAGATGCTCGATCTTGTAGTGGTAGATGGAAAAGCACGTGGAATCATAACGAGAAATCTTGTAGACGGGACGATCAATAAGTACGAGGCTGATGCGGTAATACTCTGCACCGGCGGATATGGAAACGTATTTTATTTGTCAACAAATGCAAAAAATTCAAATGTAACGGCGGCCTGGAGATGTCACAAACGTGGTGCGGCTTTTGCCAATCCATGTTATGTACAGATTCACCCTACATGTATTCCCGTCAGCGGAGACTACCAGTCCAAATTGACGCTGATGAGCGAGAGCTTGAGAAATGATGGCCGCGTATGGGTTCCCCGCGATCCTGATGATACACGTAAACCGAGCAGTATTCCCGAGGAAGATCGCTATTACTACCTGGAAGAGAAGTACCCAAGCTTCGGAAACCTTGTGCCTCGTGATGTTGCGTCACGTAATGCAAAAATGGTAACTGATGAGGGGCTTGGCGTAGGTGAAACAGGCCTGGCGGTATATCTGGACTTCCGTGACGCGATTAAGCGCGATGGCCGGGATACGATTGCCGCGAGATACGGAAACTTGTTTGATATGTATCAAAACATAACGGATGAAAATCCTTATGAAACACCGATGCGGATTTTCCCTGCTGTTCACTATACAATGGGTGGCCTTTGGGTTGATTACAACCTAATGAGCAACATTCCCGGATTGTTTGTGGCAGGTGAAGCCAATTTCTCGGATCACGGAGCGAACCGTCTTGGTGCAAGTGCACTGATGCAGGGACTATCAGATGGCTATTTCATAATACCGTATACAGTCGGGAAGTATATTGCCGGAGAGGAACTACCGAAAGTAAGTACTGATCACGAAGCATTTGAAGAAGCTGCTAAAACTTCCACA
>CAZKIZ010000353.1:0-3767 GCA_964552935.1 uncultured Rhodohalobacter sp.
CCTTTATATAACTTCAATCATTAAATTAATTTCCATATTAATCGAACTCAGGTTAATACTACACTTTCCTGGTCAAATCATACAGATCGGTTCTTCGATCTCTCAATATTCGAACGCTTCCCTGTTCGTGCAGCTCTTTCAGCAGATCCAGGTCCACATCAGCAATTAACATCATTTCGGTGTTAGGAGTGGCTTCTGTTTTAATTCCTGTTGTTGGAAACGCAAAATCACACGGCGTAAACACCACAGACTGCCCGTACTGAATATCCATGTTATGGACTTTCGGCAAATTGCCCACGCTTCCGGCTACAGCCACATAGCATTCGTTTTCAATGGCTCGGGCCATGGCACAGTTTCTGACCCGGGAGTAACCGTTTTGCGTGTCGGTCATGAAGGGTACGAAAAGAATATCAAGCCCCTCCAGCGCCAGCAGGCGAGAGAGCTCCGGGAATTCAACGTCATAGCAGATCAAGATTCCGATTCGTCCCGCATCGGTTTCGTACGTTTTTATCGTGTTACCGCCACTCATTCCCCACGATTTTACCTCGTCCGGGGTGACGTGAATCTTCTCATATTTTTCAATCTCACCTACATTATAGAGGCCATCTTCGCGTACTTCGGGCATGCTTCCGGTAATGATATTGATGTTATAGGATATGGCAAGTTCCGAAAACGTATCTCTGAGCCTGTCGGTATAGCCGGCCAGCTTTCGTATAGCTGTGGCTTCGGTCAGATTGTTGTATTCAGCCATCAGCGGCGCATTAACATATTCAGGGAACAGTAAAAAGTCGGCTTTATAACCAGATACACAATCCACAAAATATTCAATTTGCTCAACCAGATCATCAAACCCTTTGTATGAGCGCATTTGCCACTGCACCAGGCCCATTCTTACAATTGACTTTTCTACACCAAATGATTTTGTGTCAGACGGTTTCTCATAATAGATGTTGGTCCACTCTAGCAGGGCTGCATGTTCATGAGAGGCCTGATCTTCAGGAAGATAGTTCTTAGCTAACCGTTTTACATGGAAATCATTTGATAGCTGAAAGCTTAAAACCGGGTCATAAATTTCTTTATTCTTCACCTTCCTGATGTACTCTTTGGGGGTTATATCATCGTGGTGTTGATGATAGTTGGGTAACCGGCCTCCCAAAACAATCCCCTTCAGGTTCAGCTCTTCACACAGCTCTTTGCGGTAATCGTACATTCGTCTTCCAAGGCGCATTCCACGATATTCCGGGTGCACCATCACATCCAGCCCGTACATCGTGTCGCCGTCGGGGGTGTGGGTATCGAACGTATCATTGGCCGTCATTTCAAGGTAGGTATGTTTCTCATCAAACCGATCGTGTTTGATTAAAATAGAGAGAGAAGCAGCAGCCATAACACCATCTACCATCACCACAACCTGACCTTTCGGAAACCGGTTGATCAGCGTGTTTACGTGTTTCTCTTCCCAGGCAGGATTTTCAACCTTAGGATAGCAGGTAAGCATCAGCTCATAAAGCTCTTTATACTGATTCCGTTTTAAATACTGCAGCTCTACTTTTTCGTAGGTCGTCATAGTTTAACAGGGTTGATTAATAAGTGTAAGTAAATCAGGCGAGATAAATACCGTCATCTTCAATTCGGATCATATCGTTTTTATAGAGCAGGCCGATTGCCTTCTTAAAGGTTTTCTTGCTCATTTCCAGGCGCGCTCTTATTTCGTTAGGGTCACTTTTGTCGTGAAGATCAAGATAGCCGTCACTTTTTTGCAGAAGTTCGTAGATCTGATCGGCGTTAGGCTCAACCTTCTTGTACCCAAACGGTCTCAATGTCACATCAATTTTATTATCCGGACGAATCTGTTTGATGTATCCTTTGCGCTTTTCGCCGTATCGCAGATTTTGAAAGATGTCGTCTTCATAGATCAAACCTTCGTGCTGCTGGTTGATGATCACATTGCGGCCAAGATCACTTTTGTTCCAGATTATGACATCCACTTCCTCTTTCTCCTCCACGGTGAGCGGGGTTGATGTAAGATAGCGTTCAATTTTTGTGGTGCCGGTCAACCTGCCGGATTTTCTGTCGACATATAAATAGATCAGGTTTTTTCGACCTTCCATCATGCGGTTACTCTGTTCACTAAATGGCACAAAAAGATCTTTTGAGATTCCCCAGTCCATAAATGCTCCGTGGTCGGTCACAGCTTTTACCTCCAGCAGCTCAATCTGGTTCAGTGCAATGGTTGGCGTGTGCATTGTAGCCGTATCCCTTCCTTCGCTATCCTGGTAGATATAGATTTCAATTTCATCACCGGCAGTGAGCTCTTTGTCAGAATCTTCAAACGGCATAAATATCGTTTCACCGCTTTCAAAACGGAGAAGATATCCATTTGGCTGCTTAAGCTGAACTGTTGCGGTTTGATAGGTTCCCGGGTTTGGCATGAATGAGTTGTGTTTCAGATTAGAGATACGTTTGTAGACTGAAAATACGCCTATGTGAACGATTTCACCAATGATAATCCTTCTCAAAGAGCGAACAATTTCTTATAGTACCTTGGTTGTCTAATGGCTATTAACTACAAATAAATCACATCGTCTAATGAATTATCGAGCTGCTTTATTTCTGTTACTCACTGTTTTTATCGTCTCTGCTTGCTCTATGCCAAAGGGACCGGTGCCTCTTTCAGGTGATGCGCCGGAAGCAGAGGGGTGGCAGGCCGAAACCATCGTGTCAGGGCTGGAACACCCATGGGCAATGGTTTGGCTGCCGGGCAGTGATGATGAAATTCTTATCACTGAAAGGCCGGGAATGCTGCGGATTGTGCGGGGCGGAATGCTTGATCCAAGGGTAATTACAGGACTGCCCGAAATTTTTGCGAGCGGCCAGGCCGGGCTGCTTGACATTTCTGTTCACCCCGATTTTGAAGAGAACCGCCTGGTGTACCTTACCTACTCCAGCGGGGATGATGACGCCAATCGAACCGCAGTGGGCCGCGGTGTGCTGGACGGCTATGAGCTTCAAAATTTCCAGGAAATCTTCCGTGTTGGGGATGATAAAACAGGAGATCAGCACTTTGGATCCCGAATTTTATGGCTGACCGATAACACGTTTCTGCTGACGCTTGCGGATGGCGGAAACTATATACGGTTTGAAGGCGGATGGATCAGGGAGCAAGCCCAAAAACCTGACACTCACCTCGGCAAAGTCCTGAAATTGACGGAGGATGGTGCTCCGGCACCGGACGGTCCTTTTTTAAATGAAGAAGACGCACTGCCGGAGATCTGGACACTTGGCCATCGGAATATACAGGGCATAGCAAAAGATCCTGAGAGTGGCAGGATCTGGGCAAACGAGCATGGATCACGCGGGGGTGATGAGCTGAACCTTCTGAAAGCAGGTAAAAACTACGGCTGGCCGGAAGTTACCTACAGCCGGGAGTATCACTACACCCGCATTTCAGATGAAACGTCTATGCCCGGTATGGAAGATCCTAAAGTAGTCTGGACGCCCGCACAGGCGCCCAGCGGGCTTGAGTTCTATACAGGCGACGTGTTCCCCGAATGGCAGGGTGATCTCTTTAGCGGCGGATTAGTAGGCGAACAGGTGCGCCGGATCATTTTAGATGGAGAGCAGGTAATCGGTGAAGAAGCACTGACCATTGGCCGCCGCGTTCGCGACGTAAAACAGGGGCCGGACGGCTACCTCTACATTTTGACGGATCATGAAAACGGCGAATTGATGAGGATTATTCCGGACGGGATGTGAACCTTGAACGT
>CAZKIZ010000354.1:0-3754 GCA_964552935.1 uncultured Rhodohalobacter sp.
CAAGATCTGACCTCCATTATGGCGATGATGAACGATCAGCCAAATCCGGAACCACAAAAAATGGCTTCGGGTGGGTGAACAACTGTCTCCCCTCGAGGGGAGATCAAAAATCATCGTTTAGATGATTTTGTGAGGGGTGTTCACATGGCTTTGATATAAATTGAAATTAATTCAAAAAATAAAGCCTCTGCAATCATCCCCCAGTCACGCTACCGCGTGCCTCCCCCCTTCCCCCGCAGGGATGCCCTTGGCAAAAGGGGGACTTATTCAACCACATTTTAAATTAATATCACCAAACCACTACAAAACCAATACCACACCATGGGAATGACATTAACCGAGAAGATTTTGGCAAATAAGAGCGGCAATTCTAAAGTAACGCCCGGAGAAAGTGTGTGGGTGGACGTAGACGTGCTGATGACGCATGACGTCTGCGGGCCGCCGGCGATCCAGATCTTCCAGCGGGAGTTCGGCGAAAACGCACGGGTCTGGGATAAAGACAAACTGGTTATTATCCCCGATCACTACATTTTTACAAAAGACAAATATGCCAACCGAAATGTGGATATCCTTCGCGCATTTGCCGCCGATCAGGATCTTCCCCACTACTACGATGTGGGCACAGATCGCTATAAAGGGGTCTGCCACGTGGCACTTCCTGAGGAAGGATTTACCCGCCCGGGCGAAGTACTCTTCGGAACGGACTCCCACACCTGTACTGCGGGAGCATTTGGTCAGTTTGCCACCGGAATCGGGAATACGGACGCCGCCTTTATCATGGGAACCGGGAAACTCTGGGTGAAAGTGCCGGAAACAATGCGATTTGTGTTTGAAGGTGATCATCTCCCTCCCTACCTGATGGCGAAGGATATTATCCTGAAAATTATTGGTGATATTGGCGTTGATGGAGCAACCTATCGCACGATGGAGTTTGCCGGCGGCGGTATCAAGGCGCTTACGATGGAAGATCGCATGACGCTGACCAATATGGCGATTGAAGCGGGCGGAAAAAACGGCGTTGTAGAGACTGATGAAGTGACCCGCGAGTATGTGAAGGCAAGAACCGATCGACAGTTTACAGAATACCAGAGTGATCCTGATGCAGTGTACCACAGCGAACACTTCTATAATCTTGCCGATATGGTGCCGATGGTAGCCAAGCCGCACAGCCCCGATAACAAAGCTACCGCAGAGGAGCTGGAGGGTACCGAACTGACCCGCGCCTATATCGGATCATGTACCGGTGGCAAGCTCTCCGATTTCAGGGCCGCTGCTGAGATCATCAAAGGAAAATCGTTGAAGATCGACACCTATATCGTGCCGGCCACAACCGAAATTGCCAAAGGCCTCGAAACAGAAACCATGTTCGGCGAATCGCTGATGGACATTTTCAAAAACGCAGGCTGTAAAATCGGCCGTGCCTCCTGCGCAGCGTGCCTCGGCGGACCATCTGACACCTTTGGCCGCCTGAACGAAGATGAGGTCTGTATATCCACTACCAACCGAAACTATCCCGGACGCATGGGATCCAAAGCCGCATCGGTATATTTGGCGTCGCCCTATACTGTAGCTGCATCCGCCGTAACCGGGACCATTACCGATCCTCGGGTGTTTATCCAGGAGACGGTTATATAGATGTGAGATATGAGATGTGAGATATGAGATCTTACTCTCCCCTAAAAAGGGGAGACACAGAGGGGTGTCCACGGAGATTTGTTATGATTATTAAACTTTCAAATGACTTTTATCCATAACGTAACATCCCCCTCAATCCCCCTTTTTTCCCAAAGGGATCCCTCCCGGGGTAAGGGGCACTCTCTTTAACCATTTTAAACAAAAACAGAATAAACCCAATGCCAGAAAAAACAACCACCATCAAAGGAAAAGCATTTGTCCTTGGTAAGAATATCGATACGGACCAGATTATCCCGGCGGCGCACCTTGTGTATAGCCTTGAAGATCCGGAGGAACGCAAACTTTATGGAAAGTATGCGCTTTCCGGAGTTCCGGATGCAGAATCCGGCCTGCCAAAAGGAAATATTCCGCTTACGAAAGAGGATGCTACTGAAAGTGAATTCAATATCATCGTTGGCGGCCCGAATTTCGGGTGTGGATCATCCCGCGAGCACGCGCCGGCATGCCTTGAAATTGCAGGGGTAAAAGCGATCATAGCGCCCACGTTTGCACGGATCTTTTACCGCAACTCAGTAGACGGCGGCTTCGTGATCCCCTACGAAAGCCTGGAAGATCTCAGTCAAAAAGTACACACTCACGATGAGCTGGAAATTGACCAGGAGAAGCAAGTGGTTAAAAACCTGACTCAGAATGAAGAGTACAAAATCCGTCCCCTCGGCAGTGTAGCCGATATCGTCAGCGCCGGCGGAATTTTTGCTTATGCCCGGGAAAATGGTATGATGGCGAAACAATAAATCTCCCCCGGAGGGGAGACTTAGAGGGGTGTTAAATGAGTTATGAAATAGACGAATCCCTCATTTCAGTCTCTGAACTCCGATTGAATAACCCTTAAATCTCCTCCCCGAATTTATCAGGACCAAGTGTGGCTCGAGAGGGGACAGATCAAGAGCGTCCAGCGATTGATCAGGGGTGTGTCGGGCGAGAATAGGAACTTCAAACTGGAAACACACCCCTCGCTTGGCTCAATATCCGCCAATGGCGGATTGAGCCTGCGCCTTTCCCCTCTGAAGAGGGGATTATATATTCCAAAATTTTAAATAGTTACTTAACTCATAAAATGACCACAAAAAAAATAGCAGTACTTCCCGGTGATGGAATTGGAACAGAAGTTACATCAGTTGCGGTGGAGGTTTTGAAGAGAGCATGTGAAGCTCACGGTGTTGAGATTGAAACGGAAAGCTTCCTTTTTGGCGGATGTAGTTACGATGAATATGGCGAACCGGTCACGGATGAGACGCTCGATGCGTGTCTCGAGGCAGATGCTGTACTTCTGGGCGCTGTTGGAGGCCCTCAGTATGACGATCTCCCCAAACAGCACCGTCCGGAAGCGGCACTGCTGAAACTTCGTAAAACGCTCGGCACCTACACCAACTTGCGACCTATTAAAATCTATCCCGCGCTGATGGGATCATCTTCCCTGAAACCGGAAATACTGGAAGGAACCGATATCCTGATTGTCCGTGAGCTCACCGGCGGCATCTATTTTGGTCAGCCGCGCCACACCAAAGAAGTTGATGGTGATGTGGTAGCCACCGACTCGATGGTCTACTCGAGGTCTGAAATTCAGAGAGTGGCAAAACATGCGTTTGAAGCCGCCGCGAAACGAAACGGACGTGTCTGTTCTGTAGATAAATCGAACATACTGGATACCTCCCGCCTCTGGAGAAAAACGGTATCGGAGATGGCCCCGGATTATAAAGAGATTGAACTCAGCCATATGCTGGTAGACAACTGTGCCATGCAGTTGGTCCGTAATCCCGGTCAGTTTGACGTGATCCTGACCGGAAATCTTTTTGGCGATATTTTAAGCGATGAAGCCTCGATGCTGACAGGCTCCATCGGGATGCTGCCATCAGCGAGTATCGGCGACAAAAACGGACTCTACGAACCGGTTCACGGCTCTGCACCCGATATTGCCGGAGAAAACAAAGCTAATCCCCTGGCGGCAATCGCCTCAGCCGCGATGCTCTGCCGCTACTCCCTGGACCTCGAAGAGGCCGCATCTGAAATTGAAGACGCGATAGACCGCGTATTGGCCGCCGGTTTCCGATCGGGAGAT
>CAZKIZ010000355.1:0-3743 GCA_964552935.1 uncultured Rhodohalobacter sp.
GAAAACCGGTTTCGGGCCATTGCATTCGACCGCGCCGCACAAACCATTGAGGGGCTGAATAGTGATGTTAAGAAACATATTGAAGATGATACGCTCACCGATATCAAGGGGATTGGCAAGTCGATTGCGGAGGATATCAAAGCTCTTGCAGAGACGGGAACCATGCCGGTGCTGGAGGATCTGAAAGAGCGCGTTCCCAAAGGGCTGGTGGAGTGGCTGAACATCTCCGGGCTTGGACCCAAGAGTATTGTGAAGATCCACAAGGCGCTCGACATTACAGAAGTGGCCGAGCTGAAAGAGGCGTGCCAGAGCGGCGCCGTAGCGGATCTTCCGGGAATGGGCAAGAAATCAGCCGAGAAGATTATCAAATCGATCGAGTACCTGGAGAAGTTTGGCGAGCGGTGCCGGATCGATCAGGCCATAGATGTAGCGGAACCGATGCTGGCGTTTGTTGAACAGATTGACGGCGTTCTGAAATGCGAAATCGCGGGATCACTGCGCCGGTCAGCCGAAACCATTGGCGACGTGGATATTCTTGCGGCCGCACACGCCGATGATGCAGCCGACATTTTTGAACAGTTTGTCAGCCACCATCTTGTTGTAGAGGTACTGGGCCGCGGTGATACCAAGAGCTCCGTCCGCACAGAAAACGGCCGGCAGGTGGATCTGAGAATTGTATCAGAAAAAGAGTATCCCGCCGCCCTGATGTACTTTACCGGCAGCAAGGAGCACAACATCGTGATGCGCCAGCGCGCCAGGGAGCGGGGCATGTCGCTGAACGAGTACGGACTCTTTAAACTTTCCGATGAGAAAGAGACCGATTTTGATCAGCCGGTAGAGACCGGTTCTGAGTCGGATATCTACAAGAAACTGGATCTCCATTTTGTACCACCGGAGCACCGCGAAGACCGGGGCGAGTTTGAGTTTTATGAGGAAAACGAAGAGATGGAGCTCCTAAAAGTAGATCAGATCAAAGGAGTAGTTCATGCTCACAGCACCTACAGTGACGGAAAATACACCATTCGTCAGATGGCAGATGCCTGTATCGAGCGAGGGTATGAATACCTCACCATGACCGATCACTCCAGGACCGCAGCCTATGCCGGCGGACTCACAATCGACCAGGTGAAACAGCAGTGGGATGAAATCGATGAGCTGAATGAGGAGTACGCAAAAAAGAATTTTCGGATCTTTAAGGGGATTGAGTCGGATATCCTAAACGACGGATCTCTCGACTACCCCGATGATATCCTGGAAGGGTTTGATATCGTAATCGCCAGCGTTCACTCCGGACTGGAGATGGAGCACGTCAAGATGATGACCCGGTTTGAAAACGCCATCAAAAATCCGTTTACCCATATGATTGGCCATCCGACCGGACGACTGCTGCTGAAACGCGAGGAGAGTAAACTTGACCTGAACCGGCTGATTGAGCTTGCCTCAGAGCACAACACCGCGATTGAGATCAACGCCAATCCGTGGCGGCTCGATCTCGACTGGCGATACGGCAACAAAGCAAAAGAGACCGGCCTTCTGACCTCCATCAATCCCGACGCCCACTCAACAGAAGGAATCGACAATATCCGCTACGGCGTGATGATTGCCAGAAAGGCGAAATTTGATCCCGAACGTGTGCTTAATACGCTAAGTGCAGATGAGTTCGAAAAATGGCTGAAGGCTGGTTTGTAGTTATTGGTTATCGGTTATTTGTTAACTCATAAAGTGCCATTTAGCTCTCTGAATTAGCCTTCACTTTTTGCTTTTTTCAGATATCTGATGTAACCATTAAGCAGGCGGGCATTGACTTCAATCTCATTTCGGATCTCTACGAGTTTGTTCTGATCAATAAATTGCTCTTCATGTGCTGTGATCAAATCATTCAGAAGTTCGGTCAATGATCCGCGTGCAATTCTGCAAAAATGAATGTTTTCCTGATAGTGAAATCGTCCATAGCCTTCAGCTATATTTCGTGGCACTGATCTTGAAGATCGTATCATTTGATCGGTGAGCCGATACTGCTCACATTTCGGAAACAACTTTACAATTTTCCTGATTTTACTCTGAACTTTTCGACCTTGCTTCCAAACATCCAGGTCCTCAAACGAATGTATCTCCCTAAACTCTCTCATCTCAAAATTATTTAACCGTTTATATAGAATATACTCAAGTTAATAATTCGTCTGAACAATTTGAAAGCGGCTCAACCAATAACTGATAACAAATAACCAGTAACCAGCACCCAATAACCAAGCTACTTCTTTTTCAAAAAGTCGATCACCTCAAGCGCCGGATCCGGGCTTCCCATAATATAATAGTGAAGGCCGGGCACTCCCGCTTCCATCAGCTCCAGGCTCTGCTGTTTGGCCCACTCTATCCCGATCGCCCTGGCATTTTTCTCGTCTGAGCTCACTTCATCAGCCAGGGCATCAGGGATGTTCAGATGGAAATTTCGCGGCAGCCGCACAAGGTGTCCGGGTGTAGTGAGAATTTTCATTCCCGGCACTATCGGAACATCAATTCCCGCATCTCTGCATTTGTCTACAAAGGCAAAAAATGCACTGTTATCGAAAAACATCTGCGTTACGATATAGTCCCCACCTGCATCCACTTTCTGCTTCAGCCGTTTTATGTCCCAGTCAAGATTGGGAGCCTCAAAATGTTTTTCGGGGTAGCCTGCCACGCCCACACAAAAATTGGTAGCCTCAGCATTCATAATATCTTCCAGGTATTCACCGCTGTTCATATCCTGAATCTGCTCCACCAGGTCAATTGCGAACTTGTTCACCGTACCGTTTAAGTTTAGTGATATCTGAGACCCGGTATTATCTCCGCGGATAGCCAGCACATTGTGAATGCCAAGATAGTTCAGCTCAATCAGCGCGTCTTCGCTCTCCTCTTTCGAAAACCCTTCGCAGATCAGGTGCGGCACCGGATCAATACCGTACCTGTGCAAAATTGCGGCGCAAAGACCGATTGTTCCCGGACGCTTCCTCCGCACCACTCTTTTAAGCGTACCGTCTTTCTGCTCCTCTACATGAGCTTCTGCCGCATGATAGGTTACATCTATGAATGGAGGCTTCACCTTTTCAACCACTTTATCCAGTGATTCAAATACATCACTGACGGCTCCTCCGCGCTTGGGGGGAATAATCTCGAACGAAATCAGTGGTTCTTTCGCTTTCTCATAGTGTTCAACAACTTTCATATAACGTGTGTAATTGACCTGTAAATTGCAGATTTTGTAAGCTTTGCAGACTCAGTGAACAAAGATAATTTTCGTTTATGCGTTCCAACAACCTCCTTTTTACCCGACTCAAAGAACAGATTCTTGTCCTTGATGGTGCCATGGGCACTATGATTCAGGATTACAAACTCACCGAAGAGGACTTCAGAGGGTCTGAACTGAGTAATTTTGAGCATGATTTAAAAGGGAACAACGACCTTCTTTCTCTCACACAGCCTGATATAATACGGGAAATTCACTCCAATTTCCTCTCTGCCGGTGCAGATATCATCGAAACCAATACGTTTAACGCAAACCCGATCTCGCAGGCGGATTACAACCTTCAGGATAAAAGCTACGATCTGAACCTGGCTTCTGCACGTGTGGCACGCGAAGCGGCCGATGCATTCACAAAAAAAAATCCCGATAAGCCGCGTTTTGTGGCCGGTGCAGTTGGCCCCACGAACAAAACCTTGTCGATCTCACCGGACGTGGAAGACCCGGGGTACCGCGCCCTTAC
>CAZKIZ010000356.1:0-3683 GCA_964552935.1 uncultured Rhodohalobacter sp.
AATCATAGTCTAAATGTGAAAGGCGTTCTCAAAAATACCATGTCTGATGAAGCCTGATCCCAATCAACGTCATCGCGGACCCCGACCCGAGATCTCCCATCGATTCAACGAGCTGTGACTTGCCAATGACAGGGTCAATCGTTACTCCTCAGTGTCTCGATAAAATTTTCGAGCGTTGATTAACTCGTCGGACGAAAAGGACAATCGTCCGATGAGGAGAGTTACATTGAGCTAAACCTATACACAAAGTTGAGTCTGAGCGAGCGGGTTCGCCACTGGTACTGATCGCGGGAGAAGAATCCCGGTTCATCGATGATGATGTCACGGCCGCGGGTATTGAAAAGATCCCGTCCGCTGAGTGAAAGTGTGGCATCACCGTTGAACAGCTCGTACGAGATTCCGCCGTTGACGGAATAGCTTGCCGCGCGCCGGCCCTGCGTGGTATTTCGCGGTCCGCGGTACCAAAGCGTAGACTGAACTCTTAAGTTATCGGTGACGCTCCACTGTGTCCGAAATCGTCCGAAAAGAGCAGTGGTTTCGCGCTGGAACTGTTGCCCTTCATAAAAACCGTCCGTATCGGCAGTAAAGTAATTCAGACTGGTTCTCACTCTGAAATTTTCCCATAAGTTCTGACTTAGCGCAAACTCAGCTCCCCAATTCGTCTGGGTTGACAGGTTTATCGGAAAACGGCGTGTTACACCATCCTGCTGAACTTCTGTAATTCGTTCAACCACCCCCGTTCTGTAGCGGTGGTAAACGGTGGTGTTTGCTGAGCCGGACTCCCAATAGCGCATATAGCTCAGCTCATAGGAGTTGCTGTACACGGGATCGAGACTTGGATTTCCGGTAAATATGTTTCTTGAATCTCTGAAATTTGAAAATGGAAGAATGTTTCTGAACCTGGGCCGTGAGAGTCTGCGACTGTAGCTTGCCTGAACCGAATTGTTTTCGTTGAACTCATACCCCAGGTAAACGCTTGGAAACAGATCGATATAGTTCCTTCTGGAAAATTCACCGCCAAGCTCAACCTCGGTTTCAATAATGGTCTGTTCGCCTCTCAGCCCGCCCTGAACTGAGAAATCTCCAATCTGTGTGGATGCGATCGCATAAATTGCGTTAACATTTTGATAGTAGTTGAAGTCAGAGCTGAACTCATCAATAGTTGTCCACACACCGCCGGCGAACTCTTCAAGATCGTACCAGTTATCTACCCAGCGAAATGAGGATCTGGCACCCGCTTCAAGCTCCACGGATTCACCGATTGGATGAACATAATCAGCATTGAATTGAAGATCGGTAATCTCCTCGCTGTTGTCTGTTCTCTGCTGGCCGAGAATATCATCATTTAAAACGTTCTCCTCTAACAGGTTATTTGTCTCCTCTTCCGGCTGGTAGTCGAATTTGGCATCGATCTGAAGCCGTCTGTTTTCCTGGTCAAACTCCTTATCGTAGGCAAGCTCAAACTCTATATTCGTTCGGTTACTGTATTCATCATCTTCACGAAATACTTCCCGCAGCATATTGCCCTCGAGATCCATATCCCGGTAACGAGTTTCCGTAGTATTATCTCTGTCACGATATCTGAAAAACAGGGAGGGAGTCAGTGTTTGAGTTTCACCAATAAAAATTTCCGCGCCAATCCGGCCATCACCCCTTATTTCATCTCTTACGCGGTCCTGATTTTGATCGTATGTGTATGACGTATCAGCAGATTGAAAACTCTGAAAGCGGCTGCCCTGTGCCGGCCGCTCTCTCAGGCGAAATCCCAGATTTGTAAACCAGTTTACGTTATTTGACATGAAGTTCAGGTTCACGGAACTGCGGGTGTCATTTGGAAAACCAAGTCTGCCGAGTGCCGAGCCGTTGAATCCGGCCACGCGGTTTCTCTTCAATACTATGTTTATCACGCCAGCATCTCCCTCAGCCTGGTACCTCGCTGACGGATTAGTAATGACCTCCACTCTTTCAATACTCTCCTGCGGAATTGCCGCAAGAGCATCAGTACCGCCGCTCAACAGTGCTGAAGACCGGCCATTAATCAGCACGCGAACATTTTCACTTCCGCGCAGACTCAGGTTACCGTCAAAGTCACTTTCGACAGAAGGTATGTTATCGAGCAGGTCCAGTGCGGTACCGCCAAAGGCATCAATATCTTCATCTGCCCTGTATACTCTTCGATCAAACCGCATCTCCATCGCTCTGGGCTGGGCTTCAACCACCACTTCATCAAGATCTGCAGTCGTTTCATACAGAGTAACCTCTCCAACATTTTTAGTCTCTCCCTCCGCCAGGGTGATCTCCTGCTCGTGATTCTCGTATGATATGAAGGTTATTCTGAGAGTGTAACTGCCCGGCTCATTCCGAAGAGTAAAATTGCCTTCTTCATCCGTCACTACACCAGCCGCAGGTTCATCCTCGCCCGGGTAGAACAGGGCTACCGTTGCTGCTGCAATGGGAGTGCCCTCCGAATTTATTACGGTTCCTTCAATTGCACTTTCCGATCCATTTGCCAGGGAAATCTGACTTAAACAGAAAGTGATGACAGTCAAAAAGAGTAGCAGCTTTTTCAAAACAGTAATATTTGGTTTATATAATATTTCAACATTAAACAGTACATTTTTTTTGCCCATATCTATCCCTTTTTCCTCCTTTTAACATTTTAAAACAACTTTTAAATGATGAGGACGGCGTTTCACTAGCGTGCCCAAATCGCTCTAACTAAATCCCACTTATAGGATTATATCCTGTTCAATTACTATAAAAAGAACGGAATTATTTTTTGAACTGTTCTATAGCTGAACGTCAATATTCAACTTAACGGAGACTATTATGGGAGCTAAGAAAATTTTGATGATCGTAGGAGATTTCGGAGAGGACCTCGAAATAATGGTGCCGTTTCAGGCGCTACAGATGGTGGGCCACACTATCCACGCTGTATGCCCGGATAAGAAAGATGGTGAACAGTGCCCCACAGCCGTTCACGATTTCACGGGAGATCAGACTTACAAAGAGCTAACCGGCCACAACTTCACGCTGAACTATGATTTTGACAAAGTTCAGGTTGAAGAGTACGACGCCCTCGTGATTCCCGGCGGTCGTGCACCGGAGTATCTGCGGCTTAATGAAGATGTACTCAAGATGGTCCGGCACTTTGTGGATGAAGACAAACCGATCGCGGCGATCTGCCACGGACTTCAGATTATGGCGGCAGCCGGCGGAATTGAGGGCCGAACGCTGACTGCGTACCCTGCATGCGGTCCCGAAATGAAGCTTGCCGGTGCTGATTACAAGGAAGTGGCCCCGACCGAAGCTGTGGTCGATGGTAATCTCGTCACCTCACCCGCATGGCCCGGACATCAAAAATGGCTGGCGGAGTTCCTGAAAGTGCTTGGCACAGAAATCACGCACGGAAAAGAGATGGCCCTTCAGGACTGATTTGGCTGAGAGATTCAAACCGGATCCGCAATGTCTCATAAGACTATTACGGATTTTTTTATGCCAAAAAATCCGTAAAAGCCTCCTCCCTCTGACTGAGGGCAGATTATCACCTCTCCTCCCGCGGAGGAGACAGAGCACAAAGCGTGTGCTAAGGGCACATAAGCGACTGCTCAGAGGTGGGTTTAAGGGGCACGGAAACTGCCCATTGCCACCAGACCCACCCCTGCAATCTCGCTAAACGCTTC
>CAZKIZ010000357.1:0-3680 GCA_964552935.1 uncultured Rhodohalobacter sp.
ATCGTTTTTGGGTACTCATGAATTCTCCCTGGGAACAATAGCTGATGATGCTTCGAGCTCGCAAACTACTTTGTCGTCAACCATCGCTTTACCCTTCATCGTAACAAAGTTTCGTCGCTGATTAGCAAGAAATACTTCCATCCTCAGCTGGTCACCCGGCACAACCGACTTCCTGAATTTTGCATTGTTGATGCCGGTAAATACAATGAGCACCTCTTCCGGTTTTTCAACAAGCTTACTGTTCATCAGCATAAGGCAGCCGCTTTGGGCCATCGCCTCAACCTGAAGCACGCCCGGCATGATAGGCGTACCGGGAAAGTGTCCGTTGAAAAACTCTTCATTTACAGTGACGTTTTTTAACGTCAATATTCGCTCTTCCTCAATTTCAAGAACCCTGTCTACCAGTAAAAAAGGGTATCTGTGTGGTATAAAATTTTTAATTTCTTCGATTTTCATGAAGTAACTCCTTCCGTTTAATATTCAGTGAAAGCGCTCGAGCCGAAGATATTTCTGGGCTTTCCCGGCATTGTCGCTTAATACATGGCGGGCAATATACTAATTATCTTTAACGGTGCCCACATACACGTAGGCAATTCCACCTGTAAGGCTCGCGGCTTTTTTATCCTGGAAAACTTCCGCTTTGTCCATAAGATCCAAAAATGCCTGTCCGGCGGGGAATGCGGCACTTGTTTCGGGGAGATATGTGTATGCGTCGCGATTTCCGCTGATCCAGCCGCCTACAGCGGGCATAACATAACGGCTGTAGAACTCATATGGATATTTCACAACACCGCCCGGCTGGCCAAATTCAAGCACAACCACGCGTCCGCCTGGCCTGACCACACGCGCCATCTCTTTGAGGCATACCAGCGGATCGTCAACGTTTCGTATTCCAAAAGCGATGCTTGCAACATCAAATGAATCATCTTCATACGGCAGGTCCATAGCGTCCGCCACCTCAAACTCAACAACCAGCTGCTTTTTGTCTGCTTTGGCGGGAGCGTGTTCAATCATCTCTTTACAGAAATCTGTACCCATTACGGAACCGGTATGGCCTACCCTGTTCTTGAATTCAAACGCCAGGTCACCGGTACCGGTGGCACAGTCCAGGACCCGGTCTCCCGGTTTTGCGCCGCTCATCTGTACCGTTTTTTTTCTCCAGGCCGAATGTACCCCAAACGATAAAATGCTGTTGATTCTGTCGTAATCATCAGCAATGTCGGCAAACATGTTTCTTACTTTTTCACTCATATCTCAACTTTAAGTATTTACTTTAATATCGAAACCACTACAAAACCTATAACATTCACACCAAATCCGTTTGGCAGTCAAGGGCAGGCAGGCTAAAGGTCAAGATGATCAATTCTGTTCAAATAGATCGGCTTAAAAGAGACTCTGTTTTTTTCCACGTAGTTAATTGCCCCGTTCTGATGCTCTATCCGGTGCATGTTTTTCAAACCGTATCCAAGCCATTCAGACAGCAGTATTCGAATCAGGCGCCCGTGAAGCACCATAATCACCGTTCCGGAGTTGTATCCCTGAACCAGTGTCTCTATCCGGCCGTTTGCGCGATCATATACTTCTACAGGTGACTCACCACCCGGTATCCGCATTGATACGTTGCCCGACGACCATTCACCGTGAATCCGGTCTAGTTCATCTTTAATATCCTCAGATTTTTTTCCTTCAAGATCTCCAAAATCCATCTCATCTAACTCCTCGTACGACTGAATAGGAAGAGATTGCGATACGGCCAGCGGCTGGGCTGTCTGGATAGACCTCATCATGCTGCTGGCAACCACCTGACCGGCCCTCTCACTTTCGAGAGCCGATGCAACGCAGATCGCCTGCTTCTTACCCATCTCATTCAGCGGCGCATCAATGCCCCGGCCCTGCATCATCTGTTTTTTATTGAAATCTGTTTCACCGTGGCGAATTAAAAATAATCGGGTGATACTCATTTTTTCTTTTTTGTATTAAACGAAATAACGGCGTCCTGTACGTGCTTTTCAAGCTTTTGAACCTCTTGAGGAGCGATATCTTCTTTCATTGAATAGCGGACCAAAAGCATTTTTAGAACACGATCATTCAGAGGGAGTTTTCCCGGATCGCTTTTCTTATCGAACCGATCCCAAAAACGGCGAAGGAGTCCTATTTTGAATAGGAAGAAGAAAATAATCCCAAAAAAGAGAGCAAGATACATGCCCTTAATTCCCATCAGGCTTAACAAAACGCCGGCGGCAAGAAGCTGCACAAATTCGTTATGCAAAACCTTCAGTAAAGAGAGAGCTGAAATCGACACAAATGCACTTTTGTTGAAGTACCACCAAAAATGAAAAAGAAGCGTTACGCCGGCCGCAATCCACGGATTGATGACAAATGCCAGTGCAAAATAGAGAAGCATCGCGATTGAGTCTGAACTGTCAATCCATAAAATCGATTTGTGGATTAACGACTCAAAGGAGTGCTTTTTTAGGATTCCGGGTACGTACTCTTCCACCGACTTACGCGTAGCGAAGAACCAGTGTCCCGCTGAAGAGATGGTAGATACTGGTGACTCTAAAATATTTATTTTGTGGGATCTGTTTCCAAACATAGCCTTAAAGATAGGCGCAATTCATCAAAAATCACAGGTTCATGTTCGGGCAACTGTAATAATACCGCACCGGTTTCCGGTCAGTTCAAACAGCACTCCGGCAAGTTCAAAGGTGGTTGATCCTGTCGTGTAAACATCATCAACAATAATTGGTGATCTTCCACGCAGATTTTCGGGCAGCTTAACCCGGAAAGCCCCGGAGAGATTTTTAATTCTCTCATCGCTGTTCAGCCCCGTCTGTGTTGTCGTGTTCTTTACCCTTACCACTGTCTCCTCAGGTACTACCGGTATGGATGTAGATTCGCTGATGCCGTTGGCTATGATCCTGGATTGATTATACCCCCTTTTGCGATATCGTTTTTTATGAAGCGGAACCGGTACCAGAACACTGTTTTGGATGTCATCGTCCGACAAACCGACACCCGGCGATTGCATCATTCTCTTTCCTGTTTCGGTGCCCAGCCGGTGCCCGACTCCTGCAAGGTGATCGTATTTCAGTTTGTGGAGCAAATCCTGCAGATATCCAAGCTTATCAAAACTCCAGAGTGAATAGCGAAAAAGCACGCTTTCAGGCATAATTAAGGATTCGGTCTCCGGGTCCGTTTCAAACCTGTAATGGAGGCAGTGGCGGCAAATTACATCTGCCCGCTGTTCGGTTAATTGCCCGCAACATGCACATACTGGCGGAAAAACCACATCGGACAGAGTATTGACCCACATCGTTATTTTCTCTTTAACCATACTGTTTATACTGAATGTTCATTGGTTTGATCTATTCAGTATGAGACAAAAAGCGCGTTCTGCTTACAGTTTTTTTTGAAGAAGATTCTGATGTAATCTGCCCTGAAAGGGAAGGGCTATGGCGTAATATATGGTGGGAATTAATTTGGAGATCATTGAACTACCTCGGGGCAGAGCCCGCGAGGTATCAACTTAGAATCCATAACTTTTTGTCCATTATTGAGTTTAATCTGGAGTGTCCCCCTTTGAAGGCAATGGCACTAACTTTAGTATTTATCATTTTTCTAAAATTTTATTTTGACTTATAAATTAATCGTCTGTCCAAGACTCTCCGGCATCTGAT
>CAZKIZ010000358.1:0-3670 GCA_964552935.1 uncultured Rhodohalobacter sp.
ACTCTTCCATCTCCATTTATAGCCGGTCATAGTTCCGCTCACTGATCATAAAATGTATTCCCTTGCTCCATATCATCTACTGTAATGAAGTTCTGGTCTTTGTGTGCATGCACGTGACTAAGCAGGTCAACTCACCGCTATAAACCGCATGGACTCTGCATCTTCAACGCTAATCTGTAATGAAATTTTCCCCAAATCCACACTGAATAACTTAAGGCCAAAAATTGAATCCATTCAGCGACAGAACCTTGATGGGCGTCTATTCAATCAGGTTTTCTCTGTAAATCCGGAGAGGTACTCATCAAATTTTCTCCGTTCAAAGATGCCATCTTTGCATATAAAATCTCTCCCGTCATTAAAGCAAGAAACGCGGGAATATAAAAGAGCAGGGAGACTTCATAATTATCCAGGTTTACCCATTTGGATAGATCATAGCCAACAGAAAGTCCAAACAGCAACCACACAATTCTTAAAATAATAATATTGAGATTCATGATAAGGCTGATTTATTTGTGTTATAGTAGAGTTGATGTAATAAAATTAACGCAATTATACATACAACAACCGAATGAGTGTATTAAGAAATGGTCAAATAAAACATTAAAGATCCATTTAACGAAATGCCAGGCACTTTGCTGATGGGATGCTTAGAATGAAGCATTCAGACAGATCTTATTTCTCTGACTGGTCGGTGGCCAATACTGATTAGTGTCAGGTGAACCCATTAATAATGTTGATCGGTAACCTATTGTCAGTACGCTATTCTTCGGTGACAAATCCTGACTTTGCAGGGTCAACCATATCAGTCCAGGATATTGGTTGGCCAATAGAGACAGCAGATAGGATACAGATTGTTACAAATAAGAGTAAGGCATCTATTTTTTGGACGTGCGTCCGAACAAATTAGCCCAATTATTTTTCGTAATCTGGCTTTTTATTGAAAAATGCGAAAGTGTCTGAGTCTTCAGCAGTGTAATTTGGTCTGATTACCCTTTTAAGGAATCCCCCTGCGAAACCGTTCTCTGAGTTCTACAATATAGATCGCCAGTTGGTCGCGCACCTCTTTACCCCGGCTGTAATAGTCTTTGAAGGTTTTCTCGTTGATGAACTCTTTCTCTCGTATCTCCTGCAGAGCCGTCAGCGCCCGGTTTGCGGCGGTAAGGCCTCTTTTACAGTTGGCTATATTTCCGCCGATGCTTTCCAGGTCGAAGCCAAACCCGAAACCACCCGCGATTTTAGCAGGGGGGATGATCACGGAGCGCGCAAACGCATCTACCGATTCATCATCAATCTCATTGAGCTCTTCATCAATAAGATTCATGGCGTCGATGGTATACTCAAAAAAATCTTCATAAACCGGTAGATTTTCAATACTGTCGAAGTCGCCGGGTTCATAGCCGGTCAGGCTTTTCCACTCTTCGCCTTCGTCATCTTCTGCGGACATGAGCTCTTCCAAAAAGTTGTTTTCATCCTGGAAGTTATCCAGCGTGTGAAACCAGCCCATCTCAATGGCGATTAATTTATCACGGTCGGGGTGCTCTTTATATTTTTCGTGCAGAAACAAATACCGATCGGTTCTCCTGTCGGATTCTTGCATAAACTCTTCCCATCGGTGCTCATCCCAGATTTCGGGATCCTCGTCTCTGTTAGAATCAAACGGTTCATTCAGGTCGCTCATGATATTCTCCTCTTGTTCGTTAATATTGAATGCCAATACCTGCAATGTAAAACCTGATTTTATTTCTGTCAATTTGGTTTTCTAAATGATATTTAAGTTCTCTTTACTACGCTTAGATAATGGCGGCTTGGTTTTCCTCACGCCTAAAAACCCCGGTTTCCTTCAAACAGGCCCGGTCATCCATCAACATTATCTCAGGCAGACAACTATGCTAAATAAACTCAAAAACCTAAAAGAGCATTTTGACCAGGGAAGAAATGCGATCACATTCGATGCATCACGTTTCAACGATCCGCTTGCGGAACAAATCCAATGGACATCTCTGAAGTCAGGAGGAAGTAATTTCCACTCCCATACTCTAACTGAAATGGGACCTTCCAGGATGGAGTTTAAGCCTACAATGAAAAGCAAAATGTTTAGTATGATATTTGTGATTTTAGGCATTGCATTCCCGGTCTTTTTTGGGATGACAGCTATTGACTTCGCTGAACCGGATGCTCTAAAATTCGTTGGATTTATCTCTCTGTTTGGCCTGATTTTTATTGGCGCCGGTATTTTCATGTACCGTAAAAACTCCGTTCCTATTGTATTTGATAAAATATCGGGAAGGTTCTGGAAGGGTAGAAACGGGCCGGACAAATTCCCCGATAAGGATACATCAGATTTGGCACCTTATCTGAGGGATGTACACGCCATTCAGTTGATCTCCCAATATGTTAAGTCTGATAAGTCCTCATACTACGTGTACGAGATGAACTTTGTGATGAAAGATACCAGGCGCTATAACGTGATACGTCACGGTGGGAAAAGGCAGATAAGGCGGGATGCGGAAAAGATGTCAGCATTCATAGGGAGGCCGGTCTGGGATGCGGCCGGGTAGCGTGGTTATTGGTTATTTGTTATCTGTAGGGTGAATAACCGTAGACTAACATCGGCTCCTTAACTTTTATCGTACGGACAGTGCCGGCAGCCGTTCCCGCAGCAGTAGCCGCGGTTCAGCAGGTAGTGTTCTGTCAGTACAAACAGCCCATGGTCATTGATGTAGTAATCCAGGCCCTCCTCTAGTTTTGAGGGGGATTTGCCTCTGCTGGCTCTGTCTTTTGGCCCGGGCCCGTTTGTATTCTTTTTTGTCATCAACTCAGGATGTTGTTACTGGCCGGGCCGGAAGTGACCAGTACGATTTTGCCCACTCAACCGCACCAAACATCGCAGCCGAATAGATCAGTGTGGAGGTCAGCGTGTTGCGGAAAAACGGAATCGCCGCCGTGTAGCAGGCAATCAACCCTTCCCAGCTCATCGGATAGAGGGTGCCCATTAGCCAAACGGCAAAATTGGTGACGATAAAGAAACAAACCGCACCGGCAAGAGTTCCTCCCAGAACCCTTCCTGCACTGATTTTCTTTCCAGCCGGAATACCAATGGCTACGATGGCGATCAGCGTCAGGTAGATCACCAGCCGCATTAGCGTAAAGAGCTCATATCCATGCATGAACCACAGCCCGATATCACTGACGATCATCACGGCCAGAGGAAGAATCCACGCCCATTTCGTAAACCGGAAATAGGCTCCGGCAAACAGGGCGATTGCAATAATCGGGGTGAAATTAGGCGGATGGGGCAGCAGCCGGGTAGAGGCCGCCATCAAAACAAGCCCACCGATAATAAGGAATAGAAACTGTTTTGAGTTTTTCATGGTGTTGGTGGTATTGGTTTTAATATAAATTTATAAAACTCGCCAGTTGAATGTCCCGCAGGGATTGCTTGGCGGTCTTATTCGAGTGTCGAGTCTCGCATACGTCCAACTCTACGTGTTTGAGCGTTGAGACTCGTCGGACGAAAAACCCAATCGTCCGACGAGGATTATCAGTTCTCTTCAACCCGAAAAATAAAGTCAAACGGCGCGATGCCAACCTGGAAAGAATCAACGGCGGCTCCCTGCAGGTCGTAAATGATTGCCTGACCCGATTGCGTAAATCCTCTGCTTTGTGCCAG
>CAZKIZ010000359.1:0-3663 GCA_964552935.1 uncultured Rhodohalobacter sp.
ATGAAAGAGAACGTCATTTTATCAAAAGAAGAGATCTTACGGTTTTTTGAAGAAGAGATCGGGTCAAGGCAAAACTTCTTTATCTATCTGTTCAAGCCTCAACACCCAAGTCTCGAAGAGACAACAGAATGTAGCCCCACAGTTCACTGTGGGGTGGGTTGTTCGGCTACGAACCTCGTCAGTCCCGGCAGGGACGGCACAAGAATTTCTACTTGGTTTCAATTCCATTCAGCGCAAAAATATTTTTGTAAGGTTTCCCCTAAAACAGGCTCATACAAATAGATATAAATTCAAGACCAATCTTAATCTAAATGGTTCCTGAATTATTATGAGATCGATTACGATGAACGGTATTTGTAAGACTGATTTTATTTTGTGATCAGAAGTGATCAGAAGTTATTGGGTTGTGTCGTCCCTGCCGGGACTTCCGGGGTTATGGCTTCACTGGTTCACCCCAAGCTAAAGCATGGGGCTATAATCTGCCGTCCCTCCCGGGACTCATTGGTTACCGGGTTTTCTGTTTTATCTTCGGGGCATAGCATGGGTTACGGTCTTTCGTACTTTCCAGGAACTATGTTTGTCAGCTTAGCCATTCTTTAATCGGACTTCCTGACTTTGTCATGCAATTTAATTCGAAAATGTGAGTTAAATTTTTTGCATCCTTTTTCAATCATTTTCGTGTACTTTCCTACCGTTACACTTCCATCCCTAAACCGACCTTCTTCTAAATGAATCGCACGTTTTTTTCTTTGATCTTCTTTGCCATCCTCTTCGTATCTGCCGCCTGTAACACCTCCGACGAACCGGCTGACTTCTCCGTCGAGTACGAAAAATTTACGCTCGATAACGGCCTGGAGGTGATCTTCCACAAAGATGATTCCAACCCTGTCGTGGCAGTAGCGCTCACTATCCACGTGGGTTCAGCCCGTGAGCTGCCGGGACGAACCGGATTTGCTCACCTGTTTGAACATCTTCTCTTCCTGGAATCGGAAAACCTGGGGCGCGGCGGACTCGATCAGATGAGCAGCCGAATTGGCGGTTCAGGGGCCAACGGTTCCACCAGCCGCGATCGCACAAACTACTTCCAAACCGTGCCGAAAGACGCCCTCGAAAAAATGATCTGGGCTGAAGCGGATAAAATGGGCTTCTTCATCAACACGGTAAGCAGCGAAGTTCTGGAGAAGGAGAAGCAGGTCGTGAAGAACGAGAAGCGCCAGGGTGTGGATAATGCGCCTTACGGTCATACGAACTTTGTGATCCATCAAAATCTCTACCCCGAAGGCCATCCCTACAGCTGGCAGGTGATCGGCTCGCTGGATGATCTGCAGGCCGCTACGCTGGATGATGTGCGCCAGTTTTATAACGACTGGTACGTTCCGAACAACGCAACTTTAGTGATTGCGGGCGATTTCGATTCGGACCAGGCACGGGAGTGGATTCACAAATATTTTGATGAAATTCCGCGGGGCGATGAGATCGAAGCGATGGATAAAAAGCCAGCCAATCTTTCCGAAACAAAGAAACTCTATCACGAAGATAACTACGCCCGCCTTCCTGAACTGCGGATGACGTGGCCGGGAGTGGAGCAGTATCACCCTGACAGCTACCCGCTTCAGATCCTGACCCAGCTCCTGGCCGATGGTAAAACGGCGCCGCTCTACCAGGTACTCGTGGAGGAGGAAGAACTGACGTCCGGCGTAAGTATGTTCAACTCAACCTCGGAACTTGCCGGTGAAATCGGGCTGCGGGTGAGAGCGTATCCAAATACCGATCTGAATGCCGTCTCCGAAGCAATCGGCAGTGCCTTTGAAAGGTTTGAAACCGACGGATTTTCTGATCGCGATCTTGAACGGGTGAAAGCGGGTATTGAAACGAGTTTTTATAACGGGCTGACCAGCGTGCTCGGCAAGGCCTTTCAGCTTGCGCAATACAACATATTTGCCGGGGATCCGGGCTACATCAACCGCGATATTCAGCAGACACTCGACGTCACACGCGAGGATGTGCTGCGGGTGTACGAGCAGTACGTGAAAGGCAAACATTATGTAGCTACCAGCTTTGTGCCACGAGGCCAGGCTGATCTCGCCCTGGAAGGCTCAGAGGAGGCCGAAGTGGTCGTCGAAGAGATCGTGGAGGGAGCCGAAGAGGAGATTATTGAACCAGGCGAACCCGACTTTGAACGCACCCCATCGAGCTTTGACCGAACGGTGGAGCCGCCTTACGGGGAAGCACCGCAAATCACCCCGCCAAATGTTTGGACCTCTGAACTCGGCAACGGTATGAGCCTGTATGGAATTGAGGATTTTGATCTTCCGCTGGTTCATTTTGATATCCGGATTCGGGGAGGATTGCTGGCTGAAGATCCCGAAAAAACAGGGGTTTCAAATCTTCTGGCCGGCGTGATGACCCGCGGCACAGAAAACCGCACGGCGGCTGAACTGGAGGAGGCGATCGACCTGCTTGGCGCAAGCATCAACGTGCGATCCGGACGGCAGGAATTTGTGATCTCGGGAACAACGCTTTCGCGAAATTATGAGCAGACGATTGAGCTTGTGGAAGAGATTCTGATGGAGCCGCGCTGGGATGAGCGCGAATTTGAGCTGGCGCGCCAGAGTGTGCTCAGCCAGATCGCCCAGCAGAGCTCCAATCCAAACAGCATCGCGACAGCGGAATTCAATAAGCTGCTCTATGGCGAAGGGCACATTTTATCATTCAGTTCACTCGGCACTGAGGAGAGTGTTGAGGCGATTACAATGGACGATCTGAAAGCGTACTACAATGAGTATATCGCGCCGGAGCTCTCCACATTTCACGTTACAGGAGCGATCAGCCAAAACAACCTGGTCAGCTCGCTGGATGGACTTAACAGCCGGTGGGAAAATCGCGGTGCTGAAGTGATCAATCCGGATATGCCGGATCCGGTATCAGAATCCCGGGTCTATTTTTACGATGTGCCAAACGCCTCGCAGTCTGTTTTGCGAATCGGGTATCTCTCACTGGAAGAGACGGCTGACGATTACTACCCGGCAACCGTGATGAACTACATCCTGGGCGGCGGCGGGTTTGCATCCAGGCTCACGCAGCAGCTTCGTGAAGGACAGGGCTATACATATGGCATTCGCTCCGGTTTTAGCGGCTCTGATATTCAGGGTCCGTTTACCATCAGCAGCGGCGTGCGAAGCAACGTTACGCTTGAAGCGACAGCGCTGATCCGGGATATTCTCGCTGACTATCCTGATACTTTCACCGAAACAGACCTGGAAAACACCAAAAGTTTTCTCTTGAAAAGCAATGCGCGCGCTTTTGAAACACCGGGTGCAAAACTTGGCATTCTGCGCACAATGAGCAGCTATGGCTGGAGCGCCGAATATATCCGTGAGCAGGAACAGGTTGTGGAGGATATCACTATAGAAGAAATTCGAACCCTGGCCCGTCAGTATGCCGATCCCGACCGGATGATCTACCTGGTAGTCGGAGATGCGCGAACCCAGCTCCCCCGGCTGGGCAATCTCGGTTATGGCGATCCGGTTTTGCTGAATGATTGATTGATGAGGTTCTCTTGAGTGGGTTATTGAGACTCCCGATCATGCCGCATCCCGACATTTCGGGACGGCATCTCCCATTCTGATTCGAAACTTTAAGCTCCGCCAATGACACTGTTGC
>CAZKIZ010000360.1:0-3653 GCA_964552935.1 uncultured Rhodohalobacter sp.
ATTTTGGTGAAAACCGCGCCAAAGAACTCCAGGATAAAATGGAGCAGATCGAAGATAAAGAGATTCTCTGGCACTTTATCGGAAACCTGCAGACCAACAAGATAAAGTATATGGTTGAGCGGGTTGACTGGATCGACTCTATCCACAAAAAGAAAGCCCTGAAAGAGGTGGAAAAGAGGGCTTCAAGAATTGAGAGGCACATAAATGTTTTGGTACAGGTGAATATCAGTGATGAAGACCAAAAGAGCGGGTGCGACGCGGAAAAACTGGAGGGAATTCTGAAATATGCGCAAGATCTGAAATATACGCACGTTCGCGGTTTAATGGGAATGGCCACATATACCGACGATCTTGATGTTGTTCGTAAAGAGTTTAAACTGTTAAAAAAACTTCGGGATGATCACATTCATATGAATGGGGGGAATGTAGAGCTGAAAGAAGTTTCCATGGGCATGACAAACGATCTTGAGGTTGCGATAGAAGAAGGGTCTACGATGGTGCGTGTTGGGACGGCTATTTTCGGAGAGCGTAACTATTCGTAGTTCTCTGCGTTAAAATGGATGCGTTTTTCCTCAAATTTTCTATTTTAAAAAGAAAAGCATTATGTCTGCATGGATCTGGGTTTTAATTCCTCTGGTAGCTATTATTGGCGGGTACATTATTGACTACCAAAAGAACAAGCTGAAGTGGCAAAATCAAACCAGCAGTAACGAAGCTGATCTGGAGGAGATTAAGGGGCTTATGCAGCAGATGAAGAAACGGATTGAAAACCTGGAGGCGATTGCCGCCGGTGATCCTGCCGATTTTTCGAAATCCGGAAGTGAGAATTTAGGCAAAGTGGAGATTGATGACCGTGAAACTCAAAAAGATAAAAACAGATCTGAAGTTGAAAATCTTGCAAAAAAACAAAGGTGATGTATTATGATGGGTGAAGATGTAGCAATTGTAGCGATTGTATTTGGAACTGTTCTGACGATTGTTTTTTTGGGAATCGTTGGCAGCATTATAAAAACATGGATAAAACGCGGATCAGGTTCCGGCGATCTTTCGAAAAATAAAGAGTTCCTGGCTGCCCTTCGCGAATTCAAAGAGAAAACCGATCAGCGATTGTCTAACCTTGAGGCGATCGTTGCTGAAGAACACCCTAAAAAATCGAGCACAAAAAAAACGCTCAACCGTAAGGAACAGTCTTCTTCAATTGAGATAGAACTCAACAATGAATCCGATGAGGAAGAATCCTCTAAATCGGGTAATCTGCGCAACATGTTAAATCAGTAACAGTTATCTTTAGTCAAACAAAAAAGGATCGCTCTATATGAAACTCACAGCCCTCGAAATTAAGCAACAACAGTTCGAAAAATCGCTGAGAGGCTACGACGTATCTGAAGTTAAAGCGTACCTGAATCTAGTTGCCAGCGAATGGGAGCATATGGTTGGGAAAATGCGGGAAATGGAGGCTCAGCTCGAAAAAATGGACGAAAAGCTGAAGCACTATGAACGTGTAGAACAAGCCCTTCATGAAACTCTTCAAACCGCAAAAGATTCGGCCGAGCAAAAACTCGTTGGCGCAAAAAAAGAGGCGCGCAATATTATCGAGAAAGCTGAGATGGAGTCTGACGGCATCGTGCGCGAGGCCAACCAGCAGCGCCAGCAAATCCGCCAAAGCATTCTTCGGCTGCTCGACAGGCGTGAAGAAATTATTGGCGGCATGAAATCGTACCTCGAAATGGCTCAGGAGTCTCTGAATCACTTCTCGCGGGATGACGCCTCCCTGTTTACGCTTCCTAAAGGCGAATCTGAAACGTCGAGGAACCGTACTGATCCGAAAAAATCCGGGAATGCAAGCTCAAAAAAACGTTCGAATTTAAAAAACGAACAGCCTATTCCCCCCGGTTCAGAAAACCTGGATGATATTTTAGACGAGATCGAATAATAAATTTAATAACCACTTTACATGCCCCCAGAATCTGTAGAAACTTTTCGAAAAAAACGAAGCGAAGCCCTTCAATTTATTCAAAGAAAAACCGACCTGAGGCCTAATTACATGCTGATTCTAGGCACCGGCCTGGGTCAGCTTGCCGATGAGATGGATATCGAGACATCCATTTCATACGACAAAATACCTCATTTCCCTGTATCAACTGTAGAAGGCCACGATGGAAAACTTCTGTTCGGTACGCTGGGCGGTAAGGAAGTTGTGGCGATGCAGGGGCGTTTTCACTACTACGAGGGCTACACCATGCAGCAGATTGCATTTCCTGTTCGTGTGCTGAAAGAAAATGGCGCGGATACTCTGTTTGTAAGCAACGCCTGCGGCGGTATGAATCCGAATCACACCCGCGGCGACATTATGCTCATTCGCGATCACATCAATATGCTGGGCGACAATCCGCTGATGGGGCCCAACGATGATGATCTTGGACCACGCTTTCCCGACATGAGCGAACCCTACAGCGAAAGGCTGATGGATATCGCAAAGAATGTTGCCCTGGAAAATAATATCCAGATGCACCAGGGCGTTTACGTTGCTCTGAGCGGACCGATGCTGGAGACCAAATCAGAGTATCGCTTTTTGAGATTAATTGGCGCTGATGTTGTTGGAATGAGCACGGTACCTGAAGTAATTGCCGCCGTTCACATGGGGATGGAGACATTAGGAATCTCTGCAATTACCGACGAATGCTTCCCCGATTCATTAAAGCCTGTTAATATGGAAGAGATTTTAGAAGCCGCTTCTATAGCAGAGCCTAAAATGACGCGAGTTATCGTGAATGTGCTTAAGAAACTATAATGCTGAACGCTGTTTTTATAACTCTAAAAATAGTAATTTCGATTAGAGACATTACCATTAAATCATTTAGCACATCAAACGTATGAGCTTTGACGATTTTGACAGAGATCCCGTTTGGAACGAACACCAGTGGGAATCTCACTTAAACGAAATAGAGAAACGGAGCGAACAGCTTCGAAAATTCATCACATCTGATCCCAATGAAGATGTGCCGCGCTGGATAAGCCTGCTGCGGGAGAGCTACGACGAAATGGATGCCGTTGAAGCATTTATCGAAGAGGAATTGCTATTTGATGAAGCCTATTTTCCCGAGGATGAAGATGATTGGGAAGATGAAGATGACGACGACGATTTTGATGATGACTTTTTCTTCAGGGATGAGATCCCACCTTTCCTGGAAACCGATGACGACGATTTTGACTACGGTGAGGACTGGAAAGAGCTGAGTGACGATTTTACGTATTCTGACTACGGATCAATCGAAAATCTTAAAGTATATCGCGATTCCATCGACCTGGCCGTTGACGTGCTCAAGTGGGGTGAATCCATTCCCGCCCACCTGATGAACCAGAGAGTTCATGAGTTTGTGAGCAACACCTTGAAGATTGGTGCTAAACTGGCTGGTGGCTACTCTTTCGGGTTCGAAAGAGATGTACTCGGCGGAAATATTGCTTACACCAAAAAAGCTCTCAACAGCTCGAATGATGCGCTTCTGAAGCTCCAGAACCTGAAAGGAAATTCCTATTTCCAGGGTAACAGCTACGCCGATATCCATGAACGGCTGTTTGAAATCAGAAACGATATCGGAATTTACGTTCAGGAATTAAGAGACAAGTTCCGTTACGGAATAGAATAACTGCCC
>CAZKIZ010000361.1:0-3650 GCA_964552935.1 uncultured Rhodohalobacter sp.
GTGCTTACCGCAAAGCTCACCAATGAGCCGTACAACCGTGATGAAGACCTTCAGACGTATCGAACAGAGCTTCTGGATTTGCTTCACCAGCAGGTATCCAACCTGGAGCGTCAGAGCGTGCAGGTCCGGCCCAAACTCAGGCTGGTAGACAGACTATCGGAGCGGTCGGTGTGGGATCATCTGCAGGCGCAGGAACGCACTGAAATCGTTCGGGAACTCGCCGAACTGATTCCGGCAGATATCGAGGAGGATGAGATGACCCGGCGATTCGACCTGCTGATGCTCACGCTTCAGCATGAGCAAATTGACGGAGTGCTGAAAGAGAAGAAAACGAAAGAGATTGCGATGGAGATGGGCGAGCATCTCTATTCAAAACGGCACATTCCGGCGATCAAAAACGTGTTGCCGTCTGTCGAGAAGGTGATCAGTGACGCTTTTTGGGAATCTCCCAAGCCAACAGACATCGACGAAATTCGCAGGCAGCTGCGAGACTTGATGCACTTGATCGAGACGAAAAGCAGGGCACCGGTCTACACCGATTTTGAGGATCAGTTTAGCGACGTGGAGATTGAGGATCCGGTAGCCGCAGATCCTGCTATCAATAAAGACCGCTACCTTCGGAAAATCCGGAAGTTTATTGAAGAGCACGGCAATCATCTTGTGATTGAAAAGATCCGCAAAGCAAAACCACTTACGGACAGAGACATTGAGGCACTGGAGCAGTTTCTGCTGGAGTCCGATCCGGGCATCAGCAGAGAAGAGTTTCATGAGCTGATTGGCGAGGAGATGGAGCTAATCAAATTTGTGCGATCCATTTCGGGGTTAGAACGCAAAGCGGTGATACAGCAATTCGAAGAGTTTCTGCGGGATAAAAGGCTCAGCGCAACCCAGATCCAGTTCATCGAGCAGATGATTGAATTCTACACCGAAAAAGGCCACCTGGATGTAGCCAATTTATACGAGCCACCGTTTGATTTCATCGATCAGGATGGGATTGAAGGCGTATTCCGCGACCGTGACAATGTGATTGATCTGCTGATCGAGAAAGTAGAAGAGCTGAATGAGGTGAGGGTGGGGTGATTCCAGTTAACCTGTGTTCTCATCTCCTGGCTTTGTTAAGGGAAGTAGATCACTCCTTGCTTCGATGAACGAAATCAAACCTCTTACTTCTTGGTTAAGAGAAGCAGAATAAACCCGACCAGCAGAAAGAGCGCGTGGGGGAAAAAGGATGCAAATTCCGGGGATACGGTGCCGGCATAGCCGAACGGTTCAATAATTTTCATAAATGCCAGGTAGATCAAGCTGGTGCCAAGGCCGGCGGCGATGTAGAATCCGCGACCGCCACGGCGGCGTTCAGCGGCAAGGGCGAAGCCGATCAGGCATACAACAAACACTGAGATCGGATACGCAATCCGGCTGTAGAGCTGCGTTCTGGGAAGCGACGTTCCACCCGCGCCGATTCGCTCTATCGACTCTATGTAAACGAAAGCCTCGGGATAGGTCAGCTGGTAGATGTCGGAACTGCGGCGGGCCAGGTCCCGGGGATAGAGGTTCAGGTCAAGCGTGACGTTCACGGTGTCTGATTCTACGTAGCTGTTGCCGGAAAACACTCTTTCACGAAGCCGGTCTACTTTCCAGAGGGATAGTGAATCAACCCACTCAATGCGGTTTGCGTTAGATACACGCTCCACTTTGTCGTTGTCAAATCTCACGATGGAGGCCTGGTACCCGGTATTTGTGCTGGCCTCAAAAAAATTGAAGCTGACGATGGTGTTGTCCGATTCCTGCCTGAAGATTCGGCCCCGGTCGATGCGTTCTCCGCCGCCGCTCATATAGGTATTCTCAAACTCAATGCGTTCGGCGTTGGAGTTTGGTATCACGTAGGCGTCGAGAACGCTGACGGATGCGCCGACTAAAAATCCGAAGAGCAGGTAGGGAGCTACCAGCCTGTAGAGGCTTACCCCTGAGGCTTTCAGGGCTATAATTTCGAGCCGTTCCGTCATGCGGCCGGTTAAAATCAGGCAGGCAACAAATACGGCCAGGGGAGACATCAGCCGAACCATTTCGGGGATGTAGTTCAGGTAGTACTGATTCCAGATTTCAGCAAGCGATGCCCCTTTATCCGTAAAATCGTCGCTGTTCTCGGAGAAATCGATCAGGATAAAAATGAAGATCAGCACAACCATCACAAATAGTGTGATGGTGAAGAGCTTAGAAAAAATGTGTCTGTCGAATTTATTCATCGGGCTGGAAAAGGTTTGTAATTCTGAAGGCGGTGCAGACGTGAACCATCAGATACGAACCGATGATGAAATAGAGAATATTGATCCCCCACATCCCCATAAAAGGAGATATGATTCCGCGGTCAGCCAGTTTTTCACCCTGAATAATTGCGATAAAGTAGATGGTTAAGATAACGGCACTCGAGAGGGCCGCAATTCCGATATTGCCGTTGCGGGTGAGCATACCGATAGGGGCGCCGATCATCACAAACAGAATGCACGCAAACGGGATGGATAGTTTTTTGTGTATCTCAACCCAGAATTCAGCAATTTTTAGATTTCTCCAGTCGATATTGGATCGAAAACTGTCCACATCTGCCCTGTAACGATTCAGGCTGTTGATGGCCAGGTTTAGGGCAGCTATCTGGTTTTGTGGGTGCTCCATCAGGTTTAACGCCTCAAAAGAAGATTGATACGCCTGTATGCTGTCGTCATTTATGGTTGAAGCCCTGCGGTAAATGCTGCTGCTGCGATCAACGGCAAAGGGAATGGATTCGTGCTGTTTGGTGCGTTCCGTAAAACTTTGGAACTCTTTGTTTACCTCCGATCGAATCGTGTCTACCACGGCAAGCATCGCCTCACCGCTCATGGTTCGCCCGGTTCGTGAACGTGCCTCAGGGTTGGTTCGCGAAAAGGCGAGGTCTGAAAGGTCAAAGCTGAGGCGATACCGGTTAAAATCAGTTCGTTCAAGTGTCTCTTCGCTCCGTCTTTCACCGGGAATGTGCCTCAAAATCGAACCGTTGTTTAAAAATAGCGTAAGCGTCTGTTCATCATCGCTTTTCAGATAACCGCTTTCAGCACGAATAAAGGCACGGTAGCGGTCCTGCACCGGCTCCTGGAAAATCGTGAGGTCGCGGAGAGTATCTGAATCGGAGTCGATCTGCCGCACCAGAAACGTGTAGCCCTCAATTCCTTCGTAAAATGTGTTCTCTTCAAGGTCAAAACCGGGCTTTGCCATCCGTATGTCTATAAAGAGAGATCGGGCTTTATGATTGGCCTCCGGCAGTATATAATTCGAAAAATAGGCTGTGGAGATAAACATAATGGCAGAGAGGGCCAAAACGGGCAGGATCAGTTTCAGGGGATTGATACCGGCCGCGCGAATAGCGGTGAGCTCATTCCATTCCGAGAATTTACCAAACGCGATGAGAGTGGAAACCAGCGTGGCCATGGGAACGGCGAGCACTACCATATAGGCAAGGTTACTCAGAATAAGCTCTATAACTACGAAAATAGGGAGTCCCTTGCCGACCAGCTTATCGACATGGAGCATCAGGAACTGCATGAGCAGCAGAAACATCAGTACAAAAAAGCAGAATAGGAATGGCCCCACGTGCTTTTTCAAAAGATCAAATTGTACTTTGTTTA
>CAZKIZ010000362.1:0-3593 GCA_964552935.1 uncultured Rhodohalobacter sp.
GCGATCGAACTGCATACCTTCTACAGTTTCGAGATAGGTTTCGGTTCCTTTGGCTTCTTCAACGGTAATCACACCATCTTTACCCACTTTTTCCATCGCTTGTGCAATGAAAGAACCGATCTCTTCGTCGCCATTGGCGGAAATGGTTCCTACCTGCTTAATGCTGTCGAGGCTGTCGCCTACAGGCTTGCTGAGCTTCTGGAGCTCTTTCACAACTTCAACAACTGCCTTGTCAATGCCTCTTTTGAGGTCCATTGGGTTGGCACCGGCTGTTACGTTTTTCAGGCCGGTCTGGATGATAGACTGGGCAAGTACCGTAGCGGTAGTTGTTCCGTCACCAGCATTGTCGTTGGTTTTGGAAGCCACTTCACGCACCATCTGTGCGCCCATGTTTTCAACCCTGTCGGAGAGTTCAATCTCCTTCGCAACAGTAACACCATCTTTGGTTACAGTTGGGGCACCGAATGATTTTTCGATGACTACATTACGTCCGCGTGGTCCTAATGTTACTTTTACTGCGTTTGCAAGCTTATCTACGCCGCGTTTCAGGGCGTCACGTGCATCCGCATCATAATGAACTAATTTACTCATATCGTTAACTCTTTTAGTTGGTGTTTAAATTGATTGGTGTATAATCTTGATCTGTTTACGAGACAATACCGAGGATATCAGATTCTCGCATAATCAGAAACTCTTCACCTTCCAGTGTTACTTCCGTTCCTGAGTACTTACCGTACAGAATTTCGTCTCCTTCTTTTACGGAGATATCGATCTTCGTACCATTTTCAACTTTTCCGGGGCCCGCAGCAACTACAGTTCCTCTTTGTGGTTTCTCTTTTGCTGTATCGGGAATAATGATGCCGGAACTTGTTTTTTCTTCAGCTTCTATCGGGCGTACGAGCACGCGATCGCTTAAAGGTTTAATATTCGCCATGGGTATGACTCCTTATTATTTAGTTAATGGTTATTTATAAAATCATGTGCGCTGTTTTCAAAAAGCGCTTGTTTAGATAGGTTCTTTCGCAACATCCGTACCAAAGTAATCTTATGTGGCAAAGAGGCGATCAATTCTCTCTGAATGTCAAAATAATAAGGGATAAGGGGCGATTGTATGACAAAGACTACCCGAAGGTGCCAAGTTGTTCAAGGCGGGCTGTCAACTTTTCATACATGGCAGGATCGAGTGCTTCGGCGCGCAGGTCAAAATCAAATTCATCTGCGGGCAGATCTGTATCGAGCCGCTTCAGCGCGTTGCTCAGTTTTTTCCGACGCTGGTTGAACGCCATCCGTACGACCGTTTTAAGATGATCGTCGCTGCAGGTAAGGTCAGGCTTATCAAACGTAAGCTGGATAACGGAGCTCATCACGTTTGGCGGAGGTGAGAAAACATCCGGAGGGACATCAAAAAGGATTTCCGGCGAGCACATCAGCTGGCTCTGTACGCTCAGAATTCCGTAGGTTTTATTTCGGGGCTCCGCCACAATCCGTTCCGCCACCTCTTTCTGCATCATCAGCGTTGCAGTTTGCAGGTGAGATCTGTAGCTCAAAAGTGAGAACAGGATCTGGCTGGTAATAAAGTAGGGCAGATTTCCAATCACGTGAATGGGCCGGTCACTCTCTGCGGCAATCTCATCCCAGTCTACTTTTAATATGTCATTCTTGATGATATGCAGATCTGGCAGGCTTTCCCTGAGGTGACTGACCATTACCGGGTCAATCTCGATGGCGGTCAGATTTTCATACTTCTCGATCAGCTGCCCCGTCAGCGCGCCGTCGCCCGGACCGATCTCCACCACCCGGTCTTCGGGACCGGCGGGAATGGAATCCGCAATCTTAAAAATCATATGCTTATCGCGCAAAAAATGCTGCCCGAGACTCTTCTTCTTTCGTGGTCCGTGATCCATAGTTGGGTTTTAGGGAATTTGTTGATTGGTGATTTAGTGAATTTGGTGATTGGTAAATTGGTTAGGTGTTTATCAAATTTTCTCGTTCGATTGTTTTGCCACTACGTAAATCGAACGTCCCCGTTCGATTATTCTACCACTGCCCAAATACCTGATTCAGATCCATGGGCCTTATAAAACCACTTCTCACACTACACTAATCCTGCCGTTGATAAAATACTCGAAGCAGTCCCGTCCCAAAAGCCTTCGGGATCGGGAAATTTACGTACAACTTCATCCGAATTCTGCTATTTTCTTTCTGCAGACTTGCAACTGAACCCTTTTTATGTAGTTTATTAGATTATCATTTAATTGATGAAACTGTAAAAAAAGCTTTAACCGACCGGATTTACCAATCGCATGGAACTTAACCCACTTGATACAGAGCAGATCGGGATTCAGACTCTCGAAAAAACCCTGATGAAGACCTCATCCAGCCGATCCCTTAAGATAGGGCTTCCCAAAGAGATATCGAACGATGAACGGCGTCTTTCTTTAACGCCCGGTGGCGTTTCCACGCTGGTGGCAAATGGTCACGATGTATGGATCGAAAAAAATGCGGGAATTGATGGTCACTTTTCTGACCAGGAGTACGCAGAAGCCGGTGCTGAGATCTCCTACAGCGCGGAGGAGCTCTTCAGCCAGTCGGAGGTGATTGTAAAAGTGGCGCCGCCTACACTTAATGAACAGGAGTGGATGCAGCCGAACCAGATTCTGGTCTCCGCCCTGCACCTGGGCCATACCCGGTACGAATTTTTGAAAGCCCTGATCGATAAGGGAGTCTGCGCCATCGGCTACGAGTTTATCAAGGGAAAAGACGGCGAGTTCCCGATTGTCCGGATGATGCATGAGATTACCGGATCGATGTCGGTTCAGATCGCCACCCACTATCTTGAAAACAACAGTGACGGACAGGGAATTATGCTGGGCGGTATTTCGGGGGTTCCGCCATCCACGGTTGTGATTTTAGGCGCCGGCATTACCGGTGAGTACGCCGCACGAACTGCACTCGGGTATGGCGCGCAGGTATTTGTGATGGATAACGACCTGGCCGCACTTCGCAGGCTGGAAAATGCACTGGACCGGAGAATTGTAACCGCAACCGCCAATCATCACTACCTGATGAAGGCGATGGGGTTTGCCGACGTCGTTATTGGCGCGGCGATGAAGGAGGGCGAGCGCGCCCCGTGCTGGGTCACCGAAGAGATGGTGCAACTGATGAAGCCCGGCAGCGTAATTGTGGATGCGGTAATCGACCAGGGCGGATGCATCTCTACCAGTGAACCGACCACCCACTCCAACCCGGTGTTCAGAAAGTACGATGTGGTTCACTACTGTGTGCCCAACATCCCGTCGAACGTGGCCCGAACTGCTACTTATGCGCTGAATAACGTTCTTGTACCCTATCTCCTCGAACTTGGGTCCGCGTCCACCATCCAGGAGTGCCTGTGGCACCATTCAGCACTTCGAAACGGCACCTACATCTATAAAAAACATCTCACCAAAAAGTCTCTCGCTAATCTTTTTGAAATCCCCTACCGGGAAATAGAGATGCTGATTGCTTCACAGATTTGAGATCCCAGGGACCTGACAGCGTCCGGATCCGCCGGCTGGCGGAGAAGGTCCTGTAAGCGTCACGGGGTAGATGAG
>CAZKIZ010000363.1:0-3554 GCA_964552935.1 uncultured Rhodohalobacter sp.
ATCATCCCCCATTGCCCCCTTCAAAGGGGGACACTCCTTTATATAACTTCAATCATTAAATTAATTTCCATATTAATCGAACTCAGGTTACTAAATTGATATTTAAACTTTTCATCACTACACATTCTTTATCGTTCCACTAAGAACAAAACTGATATCGAGCGCGGTGACAGAATGGGTAACAGAACCCATCGAAATATAGTGCGCGCCGCAATCCTTAAATTTTCCGACGGTTTCCGGGGTCATTCCCCCGCTCAGCTCCACGATGATGTCATCGGGTATCATTGCACAAAGTTGAGCGGCACTTTCCGGCGTCTGGTTATCCAGCATGATGATATCGGCTCCGGCTTCAATCGCCTCTTTTACCTGATCCTCCGTTTCGCACTCCACTTCAATCTTAACCATCAGTCCATTTTGACCTCGAGAGGCTTCCACTGCTTTTGTGATTGACCCGGCCGCTGCAATATGGTTGTCTTTAATCATCACGCCGTCATCCAGGCGCATCCGGTGATTGTATCCGCCACCACAACGTACAGCATATTTTTGAAGAGCACGTAAACCCGGCAATGTTTTTCGGGTATCACAAATACGGGTTGAACTATCCCCCATCTCCTCTACGGCTTCGAACGTTTTCGTGGCGATGCCGCTCATGTGCTGCAAAATATTCAATATCACTCGCTCACTGGTCAGCAGCGCGCGGACCGGGCCATCCACTCTCGCGATGCACTCTCCCGCTTCAACGTAATCGCCATCAGATACCAGGTACTGCACCTCTACAGTTTCATCCAGAGTTTGGTAGCCCAGCAGAATCGAATCGATACCTGAAATGATACCGTTTGATTTTGCAATAAACTCCCCTTTGATAAGCCTATCGGGCAGAATTGCGCTGCTGATATCTCCAAAGCCGAAATCCTCTTCAAAACCTGTCTGAAGAGTTTGTTTCAGGGAAAGAATGGGGGGATGAAAATCGTTGTTCTTCTGAATGGTCAAGGCAGTTTTGCCTGTATGTTGTTAAATGATAATTATGTTAAAGTTACGTAAATTTTACCAGAGATTAATAGCGGCAAACAACGAACCTGACACATTCAGGCGACCGCCTCCTTTTTTCCATTAAATTCAGCTCCACTGATGATTTATCTCGACTACGCCGCAACCACACCGATTAGTAAAACCGCGCTGGAAGCCTACAGCCAGGCAGCCTCTCGTTTTTTCGGAAACTCAAACAGTCTGCATGATGCGGGATCGAATGCTTCGGGTGCATTGGAGAGCTCACGCAAACTTTTCGGAAATTTGCTTGGTGTGCCCCATCACGGAATCCACTTTACAGGCAGCGGGAGTGAAGCAGCGTTTCTTGCGATTTACGGTCTTACAATGGCTGCAAAAAAGAGCCCTTCCATTTCAAGCCCGATCCATATCATCACCTCCATGGCAGAACACAGCTGTGTGCGAAACAGCTTTGCATGGCTTGCTGAGCATCATGGTGCAGAGGTTAGCTCTGTTTCAAGCCTCGGGGATGGAACAGTAGATATGGATGAGCTGAAAAATGAGCTTCGCCCGGATACAGCCCTGGTTTCCATTCAGCACGTAAATTCTGAAACGGGCGCCATCAACCCGCTGGAGGAGATCGGCGATCTGATGAGGAATCACCCCGCATCCTTCCACAGCGACTGCGTTCAGAGTTTCTGTAAACTGGAGCTGAAGCCCGCTGAGTGGGGTCTCGACAGCATCACACTCTCCGGCCATAAAGTTCACGGGCCGAAAGGAATTGGAGCAGCCTACATCAACCCGAAAAAACAGTGGAGGCCGTTCATTCCGCAAACGAACCAGGAGCATGGATTTCGTCACGGCACGGTCGACGTGCCGGCAGTTGTTGCATTTGCCGCCGCTTCCCGCGAACAGCTTGAAAAGAGAGAATCTGATTATCACCACGTGCACCAGCTGAAACAGCGGTTTACCGATATCCTGCATGAAACCTGCGGTGACTCCATCGTGATTGAGGGTGACCCGGACAACTGTTCTCCATACATTACCGGAGTTCGCCTGAAAGGTATGGAAGGTCAGTTTGCGATGCTTCAATGCAGCCAGAAGGGAGTGGGAATTTCCACAGGGAGCGCGTGCCAGGTAAACGAACAGAAACCATCAGCCACCATGTCAGCCATGGGACGTAATGACGAAGATGCAAAACAGTTTATCCGTTTCTCATTCGATGCCTCTACTACCCTGCAGGAGGTTGAGAAAGGGGCTGAAGTACTTGCAAGTGTGCTTAAGTCTCATTTGGAGCATGTGAAGATGTAGTGTCGTTATCGGTTAATTGGCTGTCGGGTATCAGGTGGTAAGTAACAAAAAGCAAACGTGTCAGAACAACTTCTCCAGAGAAGTAACTGTGGAAGGAAGTCTCTCATTTAGAACATTCAAAACCTGTGTTTGTGTCAAAGGTGGGTTTTTCAGATTTGCCACCTGATTTAGAAATGCTCTCTTCGCTCTCTCTTCATCAGATTGTATCAAATTTACGATAAACAAATCCGGGTGAACAGCTTTTACATGATGTTGAGTTAGTTTGTTAGACGGAAAATCTTTCAAATTGAAGGTGATGATTTTCTTTGAGCGGCTTTTTATTGCAACGGCTAACACATGGTTATCATCTGGATCCGGTAGTGACAACGTCTTCTCTAAACCGGAAAAGTTCCTGACAGAAGCTTCAGGAAAAGATTCGTCCATGAGCTGCTGAGTTCTGTTTAAATTGGACTTATCTAGATCCGGGCGATTGGCAGATAAATTTCGAATCCATTCATCATGGATACGTTGACTCCATTTCGGCGAATACAAATCCTCTGCTGCCAAATGTAATAATAAGTCCCGAATTGGTGCCGGGTACAGTACACAAGCATCCAGCACCACAGCCTCTGTCGGCATGGGTCAGTACCCCATATCCAGTTCCTGAGCCTGTTTCGCCAGCTCTTTCAAACGATGCTCTCGTTCTCTTTGGCGCTTCTTCTTATATGCATTCAGATCTTCAAACCTTACTCGTCGATGTTTCCCAACCTTGGTAAATGGAATCTCACCTGATTCGAGAAGCTTCACCAGGTATGGACGTGAAGTGTTTAAAATATCAGCAGCCTCTTGTGTTGTTAATTCTTCGTCATTATCAATGAGAGAAACGGTCTTTCCTTCTGCCATGGATTGCAGAATTTTCTGCAGATGCTCAAGTACTTTACCGGGTAGTGTGACCCGGGCCTCGTCGCCGGTAACAGTTAGCTCAATCGACTTAACGCTCTTCTGCTGGTTTTTCAAAACTTTTTCAATTGACGATAACGAGCTTTTAGCCAGTCGCTGATCCGTTTTAGTTAGAGTCTTTTTTTCGTCTTCCATGGGCTTTCATGTTGGTGAATAACTCCACTCAATATACTCCTTATTCGAAATAAACGAAACAACATCGGTTTCTATGCAGAATCATCTTACGAATGAACTAATCCCCAAATGGATCAGCTTTTGTCTCGGAGCAAACCTGGTTCTGTTTTTTCGGTAAGCAGACAGCGACTAAGAATTCAGCGAAT
>CAZKIZ010000364.1:0-3543 GCA_964552935.1 uncultured Rhodohalobacter sp.
GTGCAACAGACCCCAATAGCGGAACAGCGATGCTGCTCACTCTTGCAGAGTCACTCTCTGAGCTGGCCAAAGAGGGATATCAACCCAAAAGAAGTATCATGATCGGCCACTGGGATGCTGAAGAGTTTATGTTAATCGGCTCGTCAGAGTGGGTGGAACAGCTGGAAGATGAGCTGATGGCAAAAAGTGTGCTCTACCTGAATGCAGATATGTCGGTAACGGGACCCAATTTCAGGGCATCCTCATCACCGTCGTTGAAAAAGCCGATCACTGAAGCCGCTAAGCGTGTTACCCATCCCGACACAGGATTTTCCATTTATGATTTATGGGCTGAAAACTCTTCGGGCGACGCTCCTTCCATCGGAAACCTTGGCGGAGGATCTGATCACGTAGGCTTCTATATGCATGCCGGCATACCGTCTGCAGGAGTCTCTATTTCCGGTTCAGTTCCAATCTATCACACCAACTTCGACACGTTCTGGTTTTATGAAAATCACCTCGATCCCGATTTTGGCTACGGTCCGGCCCTGGCCGATGTGTACGGATTAATTGCCCTCCGTTTCGCCAACGCCCAGATCTTACCGTACGATATTGCGAGCTACTCAGCTGATCTTACTACTCACATGGAAAGCATCTCAGAATTAGCCGGAACAGACCTATTTTCAGACAGCGGACTGCCTGAAAAAATGGAAGAGATTACCGCCATGACCGATCAATATGAGGAGCTGCTTCGTCAGCGGACAGAAGATCAGACTCTCAACAGATTTTCACAGCGCTCAATTAACCGGGATCTTATTCAGCTTGAAAGAAGTTTTCTGCATGATGAAGGCCTGCCGTTCAGTCCTTGGCTCCGTTCGCTCTACGCTGCATCCGATCCGTACAGCGGTTACGCTTCCTGGATGCTTCCGGCTTATCGATATGCTATTGAGGAAGAGTTGCTGGAGGATGAAGCGTTTATAACAGGACTCCACACGGCACATTTAAATGCGCTGAACCGTTTTGCTGAACGGCTGGAATCGATTATTCAAGGGCTTGAATAATTCACATTCAGACTTTATTAAATTAAAATACTTTACTTCCGGTACAGCGATCGGTTCGTATCGATAAAAAGTACGCCCGCCATCGCCACAAAGATTCCGTTGCGAATGACCATCGACCATCCAAACGTACTTCCAAGAACCATCGCCAAAATGTTGCCATCTTCAACTTCGCCAAAACAGCCGCAGTCGCCTTCCATACCGGATCCAAACCCGTAAATGGCAAAGATAAAAAAACTAAGATAGATCAAAGCGCCGGCCGGTATTGCCGCTCTTTTGAAAACTCCGGTAATCATCAGGGCGCCAATGAGAACTTCAAGATAAGGCAGAGTATCAATCACCAGGGATTTAAAAACATTCGGAATCCACGTAATGTATGCGATGGTCTCGAATAGGGCTGAATTATCCTGGAGTTTTAGCACACCTGCGATAAGCAGAAGGGCGCCAAGTATTACCCTGAATCCAACCTGAATAATTGAGAGTATTTTCTGTTTTTTCATACAAGCAATATACGATCCTAACGTTAATTTATTTTGAATTTGATCCCCTGTTTCGATCAGCTTCTCATTAAAAGAAAGCGGATCAACTACAGTTGAAACCTTTTATTTACCCATGAATTCCATATCTTTTATTTTATCATAACCTATCAGATCTGCTACCCGATATTATGACAGACAAACCCCACGACTATTGTGGTATTTTCGGAATTTTTGATCATTCCGATGCGGCACTCCTCACCTACTACGGATTACATGCCCTGCAGCACAGAGGGCAGGAATCGGCCGGAATTGTGACCTCTTATTTTGATGAGAAAAAGCAGAGGCCGGTCATGCCTATGCATAAAGATTTTGGGTTGGTCCTCTCCGTTTTTGATGATGATAAGATCTTTAAACGAGAGCTTAAGGGCCGTAATGCAATTGGCCACAACCGATATTCAACTTCCGGTTCATCAAAGAATCCCGCAAATATTCAGCCGTTCAGGGTGCACCACAAAAACGGTAATCTTGCGATCGGCCACAACGGAAACCTGACCAACGCCCGGATCCTGCGGGAACGGTTTCGTGAAGAGGGAGTCCTGTTTCAAAGTACTTCAGATACGGAACTGATTCTCCACCTGATCTCGCACAGCAAAGAGAATACTCAGCTGGATCAGATTCTTGACGCGCTTCGGCAAATTGAAGGCGCTTACTGTCTAGTGATTTTAACCGACGACAAATTGATAGCAGTGCGTGATCCAAACGGATTCCGGCCTCTTGCGCTTGGCACGATTGACGGATCCTACACCGTTGCCAGCGAAACCTGCGCATTTGATATAATCGGGGCAGAATTTGTTCGCGATGTTGAACCCGGTGAAGTGATTGTTATTGACCGGGATGCTACTGAAAACCAGCAGCCAGTCTCCTATTTTCTGGATGCAAAAGAGGGAACCACAAGCAGCCAGTGTATTTTCGAATACGTCTACTTTTCACGTCCCGACAGCCGCATATTTGGAGAGATGGTGGATAAAATCCGCCGGAATCTCGGGAAACAGCTCGCAAAAGAGTATCCTCTGAGTGATATCCTCAAACATAACACACCGAACAAAAAGCCGATTGTAATTTCCGTACCTGATTCCAGCAATACGGCTGCTATTGGATACGCTCACGAAAATCAGAAGCTGGGAATAGATTGCAAGTATGATATCGGATTGATCCGAAATCACTACGTAGGCCGCACCTTTATCTCTCCGGGACAGAAATCCCGCGAGCTCAAAGTTCGCACCAAATTCAACACGGTAAAAGGGGTTATTGAGGGCCGTTCCATAATTATTGTTGACGATTCGATTGTACGCGGAACCACTTCCCGATACCTGGTGGAGATGATCCGAAATGCAAATCCATTGGAGATCCATTTCCTGGTAAGTTCACCGCCCATCACGCACCCCTGCTTTTACGGCATGGACTTTCCCAGCCCTGAGGAGCTGATCGCAAATAAATTTAACCGGGATGTAGATGCGATAGCCAGGGAAATTGGCGTAGACAGCGTTCGGTATCTTTCTGCTGAAGGTCTTGTGGATGCGGTTAAGGAGTCGAACGAATCGAAACATTCGTACTGCACTGCATGCTTCACCGGAAACTATCCTGTTCCTGTAGATTTCGGCGTGGAAAAAGAGGAAAACGAGATCGCTTAATACGAAGCCTATCTTTTCAGGAAGTACCGGAAATTTATCAAACAGTATAAATCATACTATCTACTATGGGATTTCAACAAGCTGAGTTTATAACCGGTGCGCCATCGCTCGACGACTGTCCTCCGCCTACCATTCCTGAGTTCTGTTTTGCAGGCCGTTCAAATGTGGGTAAGTCTTCTCTTATCAATAAAGTGACAAACAAGCGCCGGCTTGCACGGACCAGTAATACGCCGGGAAAAACCCAGCAGATGAACTACTACAAGATTGATGATACGTTTTACCTTGTAGATCTGCCCGGGTTTGGTTTCGCAAAGGTTCCTAAAAAGGAGCGCGAGA
>CAZKIZ010000365.1:0-3543 GCA_964552935.1 uncultured Rhodohalobacter sp.
GGAGATGCCGCATCGGGGTGCGGCATGACATTTTGTTTAGACTCAAATTCCCAATCAACGACTCCCACTCTGTGCCACAAATAGACCAATTTTTTCGGGGTAGAGAGGGGATCAAGGGGTGAGTCCAAAAACCCGGACTCTGCCAGGAGCCCCGAAACGGGGCTGGTTTATACCTATGATAAGATGACTGCCATTCATTGTTTATAAGATCTGCTGGTTTACATGAAACGTATGTTGCAGCCAAACCATCGCTATTTTGCAGAAGTTGAGCCAAACAGGTCCCCGGTTCCAAATCAACGAGTCACCCCGCATCCTCGCCAGTGAGTACACGAGGGTTGAAGGCAATTGTGGTCTTTAATGAATTGGTTATTAGACAGGCTGCTTCTGCTTTATGCATGATTCGCAGAGCCTTTTCTTCATAGTTGTCATCGGGTATTACAAGCTCCGGTTCGAGCTCAATTTCCGTCATCATGAACTTTCCATCTTTTTTATCGAGCAGACCTACTGCATTCACATCCAGAGTTACAAAATCCAGCCCAGAATTTTCGGCAATTGCTAAAAAAGTTGTCATAAAACAGCTGCTGACCGATGCCACCAAAAGATGTTCGGGAGACCAAATCCCCTCCACACCATTTTTAAATTCCGGCGGGGTTGCCACCTCAACCGACTGACGTAAATTTGAAGAACTCAGCGTACCTTTTCTTCCCTCTTTCCAGTTTAGATCTACGCTGTATGAATAGGGCAGATTTTTCATAGCTCTTCGGTTTTTTGCTTAATGATTGAATGAAGCTGATCAGCCTGCACTACACCCGATTGCTGCCACAGAACTTTCCCCCGGTGAAACAGAATCAGCGTGGGAACTCCACGGACATTATAGCGGATTGCTGCATCGGCATTTTTTTCAGCATCAATTTTTATGATGTTAACAGTGTCTCCGGCCTTCTTTTTCAAATTCTTCAAAATCGGTCCCATCATTTTACAGGGCCCGCACCAGTCAGCATAAAAATCAACCAGTACGGGTGTGTCTCCATTTATCAGTTCTGTAAAAGAAGTTGGTTTTGTTTTCAGTTCGGGCATTTTTTATTCCTCTTTTATTTCTGTGAATTCAACATTTTTGATTTCTGAAGATTCAGCTTTAACTCGATCGGCAGCCGGAAATCCGCAGGAAGCGGAGAGCATACATCCGGAATTGGTCAGGGCCTGGAACAGAAAGAAAGCTCCCAGTACACCTAATAAGCCGTCGCCGGAAGTAAAAGCCTGGATTGCTAAAAAAAGTCCGATTGCCAGTACCAGCCACCTCATCGGATGCCAGTTTGTTACAATTTTTTGTGCTATTGAAGTCATAGGTATTCAGTTCATTTTATTTAGATAATAAATTACCCTATGCGTGTGCCAATCTCAGTAACATTTGTCACACAACTCAAATCACCGATGATCTGCCGGGAATCTTACCTGTTCTGTTTTCCTGCCGTTAAAAGTCTGATTCTGTTTCTTCCCAGCTCAACCATACCCTCATTTTCCAGCTGTTTCAGCAGTCGGGAAACGACTTCACGTGCTGTACCCAATTCATGGGCAAGTTGTTCGTGCGTGAGAGAGAGTGTATCAGTCTGCATCACCGCACATCTCTTCTGAAGAAACTGTAGCAGCCGCACATCCATTTTTTTAAAAGAAATAGCGTTTACGACCTCAAGCAGTTCCTCAAAGCGCATGTGATAGATCTGAAAAATGTAGCTCAGCCACTCAGGATGTTTACCAATCAGCTCCTGGAATGTATGTACCGGTATAAACACAACTTCACAGGCTTCTTCTGCCACCGCTCTTACCTTGCTGGTATCTTGGGAAACACCGGCTAAAAACGACATGATGCAGGTTTCACCCGGACGCAGATAGTAGAGCACCATCTCTTTATAATCCTCGTCGGACTGCATCACTTTTACGCTTCCTTTAGTGATAAAAGGGATCGACCGGACTGAAGCATGTTCGTTAACGATGGTTTCTCCGGGTTCAAACTGCTTTGTAATTCCGAGGTCCGAAATTTTTTGTCCGGCTTCAAGTGCAGAATCAAGTGAAGGTAAATCAGTACGGTTTTTCATAATGGTGGATACCGTTTTAATTTGAAAATAAAGAATCTGATCACCCTTCGCTTCACTTCACGAAAGCAGACAGATTCAGGTTCATATCTTTCATCAACACAACCATTACGACTCTTCTGCTAATGAAATCAGAAAATTACGGAATTCCGGTGTGTTGAAATTCCCGAAACCTTCATGCTTATAGACGATCTGTCCTTCCGCGGAAATCACAAACGTGGTTGGCAAATACGGGCTCGACAGCTCTGTTGGAATGGATGAAGCAGGGAAATAATACGGCATTTCAAATCCGCGATTCTCCATAAACTTCCGTCCCTCTTCACGTTCCTGGTCCAGCGAAAGCATAATAAAGCTGATATTGTCGCGGTCCGCCACCCCATCATGCAGGGCCTGGATGGTTGGCATCTCGGCAATACAGGGCGGACACCAGGATGCCCAGAGGTTTATAAACAGAACATCTCCTTCAAATGAATCGAGATTCAGCTGCACACCTTCCCGGTCCGTCATCGCAAATCGATAATCTGATGCATTTAAAAACGGCCCATTCAGTTCGTCGATTTGTGCCGTCACATCATACAGACCGGTCCACATTACGGCCCGCTGAAACGTTGCGATAACATCTTTGTGCAGGCCGGTCATGTAGAGAATTGCGGCTACAGCTATCATAACGGACCACTGGATCGCCTCACTTTTGAACCGGGATTTTTTTGGTACTTGTTCTGATTTCGTCATATCTGATAAACTTTGTGATTTGTTTCAAAAGGTTGATTTACAGAGAAGCAGGCCTTACCCGGCGATTAACTCTTCAAGTATTGCACGGATCATCTGTTCGGGTATCATTCCGGGCGCCATGTAGGCGACCTCTCCCTCCCGGTTAATGAAAAATGTGGCGGGTATTCCGCGAAAGGGGCCGTATTTATCGGATATGGTCCCATTATCCACCACAAGCGGATAGTTGATTCCAAACTCTTTGGCAAAAGGCTCTACAACCTCCCAGCCTTCTTCATCTACAGATACGCCCACAAAAATAGCATCATCCCGCATCTCTTCCTGCAGACTAATGAAATAGGGGATCTCTTCCCGGCATGGCGGACACCATGTGGCCCAGATATTCAGTACAACAACTTTCCCATGGTGATCAGACAGGATGAAATCCTCTCCATGCATATCAGTTAATTGAAAATCCGGTGCTTTCGGCAACTCCTCTGAAACGGTTTCTCCAGCCTCGTGCTGAACGCTGTCGGTGGCTGATTGTGATTGATTTTGCTGCGGATTGCACGCAGCTGCTGCAATCGAGAGTACTAAGACGATGACAATTCTGATGTTATATATAGCTTTCATAATATGTGGCAATAAGTTGAATGTTAATCACGCAATACCGGCAATACTGATGTTTTCCTGAACAATCAGAAACAATTCAGAACTGCCCGATTACGGGATTTATAAATGATTT
>CAZKIZ010000366.1:0-3517 GCA_964552935.1 uncultured Rhodohalobacter sp.
GGTAAAGGCTGTAGCCGTTCTGAAATCGACGCCAGTCAAAAACTCTTCGCCGTTCACAAAAATATCAACCGAAGAGACTGCCGGATCGGGTGAGTTGTGAATGATTTGCAGGTTGGCAAATACATCTTCGAAGATAAAGTCGGCTGAGCTTCTGGAGAATATCTGAGCAGATGAACCGAATCCGCCAACTACTCCTACTACATCAAAAGTGGCCTGAGGAATAGATTCTCCAATATAATCTGCGCCAAAATAGTCGGTGCGAAATGTTAGCGTGTTCCCTTCACTATCTTCTAATGTATAATTATTTCCGGTTCCAAATTCACCTTCATCCTGAAAAGTGACTCCTTCAATCAGAACTAGTTTACCTGTATCGTTTGTTGAAAGGTCAGTTATTGTGGTTAATTCAGGTTCAATTTCATTTCCAGTGGAACTCACTACTGCATCAGCAGATCCCTCGTCCAGTTCAAAGCGTAATAGACCGCCTTGATTTTGAGATGTGAGAGTGCCCACAAGACCGGTTATTCCGTCGCCGATGGACACATCTCCTTCAAAACTATTATCAAAGTCTACTGACCAGACACCCGCTGTTTCGTCGACGAGCATTCGCCGGTTCCGAAAACTGTCTGTAAAGTGAACAAGGACCTCTCCCGTTACACGGTAGCGAGTTTCGCCATCTGCATCGCCATCACGAAGGTCAGCCAATGTAGCCACATCAATAGGATCGGGCAGTTGAACTCCATCAGGACCGAGGACTAATACATCCCGTAATCTCTTATCAGATGGTGTTTGAGACATATTAAATCGCACTCTTACATCAGCTTCACCGACAACTGATTCGTCAAAGTTCATTTCAGCGCCCTCGTAAGTAGAGCTGGTTGGTGTTGGAGATGTGTAGGTTTGCGCATCCCACGTAGTACCTCCGTCAATGGAAACTTCTACTGTGAGCGGACCATCGTCACCTGATCCTCTTTTTGCAACTTGAAAAGTTAAACTGGCCTCAGAGAATTCGCTGAGATCAAATGACGCTGTTACTAACTCGGCATCAGAGCCTTGAAACCAAGCATATCCTCCAGCCCCTGTTTGGAAGTCAATGTCGGTTGCGGACCACTCATCAGGGAGTTCACCGTTTCTTAGTTCTTCATCCAAGATAACCTGACCGTATAGAGCTGAGTTTGAGAATGCAAAAAATAGTAGCAAACCCAAAAATAGCTTACTGATCGTAGCTAAATATTTCATATTAGTTTATTTGTTTAGGATTAGTTGTTGATTTATGAGTCCGTCCGGTATGCGGATAAGACTCGAAAATGGTAAAAGATTACACTCTAAAGAGTAACAAAAAAGCGCTACAAAATCATTACCACAATGTTAAACTTCATGAGTGGAAAGGGAAGTTCCGTAGATTCAGAAATTTTTTTTGAGAGGTGGTTTTGTGAACCCCAGTCATCTTATTAGGGAGCCACACGGACCCCTTGCCAGCTCTCCGGCTGACTTCCTTTTTGATATGAAAACGCAAGGTGCTCCATGCCGGAAATCTGCAGAACACGAATATTCGCTGCCATACATCTGACCACACTGAAAGACCTGTCGCTAAACTCTTCGGGCCAGTTGTAAGCCTCTTCTGGAGCGGAAATTTCACTCCCGGGCACCACCGGGGAATTGTACGCTTTTTGAGCATCACCCTGAACTTTTTCCCAGCGGCTGCGCGCAATCTCATCCCGGTTGTGGATGGCTGCCTCCGATTCAATCCGTACCTGAACCCGTTTGGATGGATCCCAAAACAGGGCCGAGAGCTGAGAGTTCTGTTTGATCTCTTCTACTTTTCCTGATCTGTGATCGGTGTAGAACTCAAACTCCCAATTTGCACTGAAAGATCGCAGCACAACGATCCGGCTCTGTGCGGGATGGTCTTCAAGTCCTGACGTGGCCACAGAGAAAAAGCGAAAGTTGTGCTTTGTATCCACAGCCGCCCGTTTCAGCTGGTCGTGGACTTCGATAAGCGCTTGTTGAGGCGAGTGGTCTGGCGTGATGAGCATAGGATTGGTCTGAGTTGCAGTTGCTTCTGCTTTACAAATCAAAAACCTGAGCCGTAACGTTTCAAAAAGTGAAGCTGAGGTCGAACGATGGACGAATACCGAGGTCGTACACATCTACGGCTGCAGGCCTCAGCACGGGAACCGCCCGGCTATCGTCTACCGAAAGCTGCAGGGTGCGGTACCACACATTTTGGCGGTCATATGCGTTAAAGAGCGAAACAGACACCGAAAGAGTTCCCGCCTGAAACTGCCGGGTGTAGTCGGCTGAAAGATCGAGTCTGTGGTATATATCGAGTCGCTCGGGCTGGTCTTCTGTGACAGTGAACAGGTTGTTTGCCGATCCGGATGCTATTGTCCACGATCCATGAAGCGTGAGCCGCTCTGTGAGCGGGATTTCTGCCTGCGTCATCGACCGGTGTCGGCGATCCCAGTCTGCATCAAACCGATTGCCGCTGTTTAGCTGATCATTCTGAAGCTCCATCGACGATATGGCGTAGCTTTGGGTGAGCGCAAACCTCCGGAACGTTTTACGTACCAGCAGCTCTGCACCCCTCGCAAAACCACGGTTCGAGAAAAACCAGGGAGATTCTGAAAAAGTGTTTGTCAGCGTCTGAGAATTGATCTCATGCTGCCGCAGATTTTGATACTCTTTTACATATCCCTCGAGCTGAATGTAGAGATTATCAAGGGGGCGGGTTTTTATGGCGGCTGAGAAATGATCCACGGTAGTAGGGGGCTGGTCCTTATTCGTCAGCACCCATACGTCCGGCGTGACAACGTTGCTAAATCGCACACGATGGGTAAACTGGTGGTTTTGACTATATCCGGCAGAAAAAGAGGTTTTTGAATCATCAAAAAAACGCGCCTTTATCCTGGGTGAAAACCGCCAGTAATTGCCGGCGGAGTAGTAGTGCGAACGTCCCCCAATCATCAGTTCGGCCCAGTCTGTAACGTCCATTTCCGTCTGCAAAAACAGATCGCCCTGAAAAGCCTCCGTTTTTTTTGTAAATCCGGGGCGGTCAAACGACTCTTCCGTATACTGGTTTCGATGGTAGCTGCCTGTAAATCCGAATTTCAGAGGTACTGTGGATGTGAAGAGATCAAATTCCTGATCGATTTCAGCGCGGTTCATCGTGCTCCGGTTTCGCAACGGACTTACGAATGCGGAAGCGGCCTGCGTGCCCGCTGATTGATCAACCCGGATAAACGTGAAGTCATCTTTGTCGAACCGGGTTTCATAGGAGCTGATTCCGGCATTTGTTGAGCTGTACAAATTGCGCCGGACGAAGCGCTGGTGGGTGAAGGAGAAGGCTCCGTTGATCCACTCATTCACGGTGGATACCTGGCGGGTGTCGAACCCTGACTCTGTTTGAAGGCTGCGCACAGTTCGGGATGCCTTCTGTTCTGTGATATCACCTCCCAGGTAACCTGAAATGATGGTTCTGCTGCCGTTTTCAGATTCAGAATAAAATTTACCATGCAGA
>CAZKIZ010000367.1:0-3516 GCA_964552935.1 uncultured Rhodohalobacter sp.
GGCGGACTCGTGGTAAAAACGGGTCCAAATATTTTTATGATTCTCAATTTTGTTCCAACATTATCGAAGCATTTATTTAATGTTGAAAACATTTCATCCACAAGAATTCCTATAGAACCGTAATTTATTTGAGGCAGGTTTAAATTCTCATGATATATTGCTTTAAAATGTATCAAGATGAGCAGAGAAGAGTCTATAGCAGAGTCACTTTTTTAGCTATATGTTTTCATCAGAATACCGTGGCGAATCCCACCAGTTGAAACCGTTACACTCTCAATATTACAGTGCTTCATAAATTCTGACAAGATGATCAGGCCGGCTGTAATCACATCTCCTCTACCCTTCAAAAAAAGCGGGTAGCTTTCTTCTATTTGGGATGAAGATTTTGATGAGAACTCATCAATCTTTTCTTCAATAAATTCCCTCGATAATCGATGCCCGTTGATCATGTCAGGATCGTATTTGTCTAGACCCAAATCGATTCCGGCTACTGATGTAACGGTTCCCGCTACACCAACAAGCTGCTCAATATTGTCAGGCTCACGTTGCCAATTCCGCAGCATTTTTTTCACCTCAGCGCGTGCTTCGTCAATCTGATTCTTTCCAGGTGGATCGCTTTTCAAAAACCTCTCCGTGAACCTGACGCTGCCCATATTCAGGGAGTCCCACTGATTGAGTGCTTCACCTTTACCGGAAGCAATTTCTGTGCTACCGCCACCGATGTCCAATACGCTCACAGTTTTGTCCCCATTCGATTCATCTAAAACGGAAAGCGCGCCTAAGAACGTAACCTGCGCTTCTTCTTCGCCCGATAACAGCATGACCTTCCAGCCAGTCTCCTGCCTGATTCTTTCTAAAAACTCATCCCGGTTTTCAGCATCCCGAACGGCACTTGTTGCGGTAACTAATGTCTCTTTTGATGTTTCAGGATAAGATTTTTGTAGAAGTTTTTTATAATCATTAAGCACATTCATGACTCTCTGAACGGCCTCTTCACTTAGTCTTCCATCGCTATCTACACCTTGACCCAGTCTCGGAATCCTCTGTTCTTCGTGCACTGTTTCAATTTTACCGTTTTGAACGGTGGCAATAAGAAGCAAAACTGAGTTTGTGCCAATATCAATTGATGAACGGATCATAGCTTCGTTTTCTCAATTTGAAGCATCATCCACTCCTCTTCTCTCTCCAGTCCGGCAATCTGAACAGGGTACTTCTCTAACTCCTCACGCAATCGCTCTTCATCTGTACTCAGCAGTCCCGATAGCGACAGAATGCCATCAGCGTTGAGTTTTTGAATCATATCTCCGAGGAATTCTAAAATGACATTTCTGTTGATGTTTGCCAGAACAAGGTCAAATGGATCTTCATCCTCCACCTGCTCAAAACCTCCGAGCCTGATCTCGAGCCGGGACCCAACATCATTGATGAGAGCATTTTCGTTTGCGTTTCGCTCACTCCAGGGGTCAAAATCAAAACCGATCACCCTTGAAGCTCCTTTTTTGCAGGCTGCAATTGCCAGAATACCCGTTCCCGTACCGGCATCCAGCACCCGCTTGCCTTCGCAGTTCAGCCGGTCGATCTGGTGAAGCATCAGCCGGGTTGTGGCGTGGTAGCCCGTACCGAAAGACATTTTAGGATCAATCTCGAGAACTGTTTTTCCCTCCGGCGGCTGTTCAACAGACCATGTTGGCCTCACAAAGAACGACCCGATAGTTTGCGGCTGTATGCTCTCCTCCCAGGTTGCGTTCCAGTTCTCTTCGGCCAGGTCAGACAGCTCAACGAACGAAGCTCCCGGCAGAGAAGCTACCATCTGCTCAATCACTTCCCTGTTGGTGTCATTGAATCTCGGTTTTTCAACGTATGCAATCAGACGATCATCGTGCTGCTCGAAGCCGTAAAAGTCCATATCCATCAGCTCAGCAATCAAATACTCCTGGTGGTCGTCTGATACTTCAAGAATCAGTTTCAAATAGTTCATGACGGAATCCTGTTGTAAATCAATTCCAGCAGTACATCACCAACCGCCTGCAGTGTAGCCTGATCAATAATGTCCATATTGTCGTTTTGGGTGTGCCAGTAGGGCGGAAATTGCACGTTGCCCCGATCGTCCACTGAGTGATGAATAATGTTGATCATGGGAATGCCGGTTGTCTGCTGCACGATAATATGGTCGTCTGCCACATTTCCGCCGCGCTGATCCACAAACAAATTATCATGCCCCATAGCGGCAGCTATCGACCAAATCTGATTGACGAGATTAGGAGCGAACCGCATGGAGTAACCCTCTTTTGAGAACACTGCGTTCTCACCGCCAACCATATCCAGCAGGATGCCAAACCTCGGACTGTAACCGGGTACCGGCGGGTTGTTCCCCCAGTGGCGGGCGCCCAGGAAGTAGTTATCCAGGTCTGAAACTTCGCCATAATCTTCTCCGTCAAACAGCACAATATCGACGCCCATAGGAGGCTCGTTTTCTGAAAAGATTCTGGCCAGTTCAAGCAGCACTCCCACACCGCTCCCGCCGTCATCTGCGCCAAGAATAGGGCTATCCGGGTCTACAGGATCCTCTTCTGCCCTTGGGCGCGTATCCCAATGGGCCGCAAGCAGAATCCGGTCCTCATACTGTACACCGAAAGAAGCCAGTACGTTGAACATGGTCAGCGTTTCACCGTAAACCTCCTGCTCAAACTCCTGCACAAATACGTTTCTCGGTCCGGCAACGGCCCGGAGCTCATCTCTTAAATAATCTTTTGTTTGTACATGAGCTTCAGTGTTCGGCACCCTTGGACCAAAACCGACCTGTTCTTCAATAAAATTGTAGGCGTTTTGAGAGTTGAATTCTGGTACATCCCTGCCCTGCCGCTCAAACTCAAGTCCCGCTCCCTCCTCACCGCATGAAACCATCAACCCTGAAAGCAAAAATAAAAATGCGGCTTTAAATACTTGATTCTTTTTCATTTGTTACGATGTACCATAGTTGATGACGATTGCTGAACCGGAAAGACAACGGTATCCATAATATTTACGTGGGGAGGACGGCTAGCGGTGAACAATATGATTTCCGCTATATCGAGGGCGGTTAGCGGGTCCACACCTTCGTAGACGCCATCAGCGAGGCTTTCGTCCCCTTTAAACCGTACGTTGCTGAATTCTGTCTCCACAAGTCCGGGTGACACTTCACTGACCCGAATAGCCGTTCCGTGCAGATCCTTTTTTGTGGATTGGGTAATGGCATGAACAGCATGCTTGGTAGCGCAATATACAACGCCTCCGGGATACGCCTCATGCCCGGCTATGGAGCCCACATTTATGATATGCCCGCTGTTTTTCTCTTTCATCAGCGGCGCAATCAGGCGCGTCATGTTTAAAAGACCTTTTACATTGGTATCGATCATCCGGTCCCAGTCATCAAACTCGCCCTGGTCCACCGGGTCTTTACCCACGGCGAGGCCCGCATTGTTTATCAAAATATCGACCGGTTTATCCAGAGAATTCACAAAATCACGGCACGCCGTT
>CAZKIZ010000368.1:0-3506 GCA_964552935.1 uncultured Rhodohalobacter sp.
CTCAAGGACAATATCAGGAACGGACCACTCTTTGTACTCCTCTTCATTTTTCTGGATCATGTAGGCATTTTCAGCCACACGGGTCATGTCGTGCACAATCATGATGTCGTGTTTGTCGCACAGTTTACGAAGCTCTTTGAGGTTTGCCAGAGAAATCGGCTGTCCGCCCGCCATGTTCACAGTAGTGGCGATCGATACGTATGGTATCTTATCCGCCCCATGTTTTTTGATCAGCTCTTCCAGTTTATTCAGATCCACATTTCCCTTGAAGGGGTGGAGGTCTGCCGGATCATGCGCTTCATCAATAATGATATCCACAAACGTACCGCCGGCTAGCTCCTGATGTAACTTTGTGGTGGTGAAATACATATTACCGGGGATGATGTCACCTTCAGATATAAGAATTTGGGAGATCATATGCTCAGCGGCTCGTCCCTGGTGAGTGGGCACAAGATGTTTGTAGCCGTAATATTTTCGCACCGTGTCTTCGAGATGGTAGAAATTCCGGCTGCCGGCGTACGCTTCGTCGCCCATCATCATGCCAGCCCACTGCCGGTCGCTCATCGCCGAGGTTCCGCTATCGGTCAGCAGATCGATGTACACATCGTCTGATTTCAGTAAAAAGGTGTTATAACCGGCCTCCTTGAGTGCCTTTTTCCGCTCTTCATGAGTGGTAATACGAACCGGCTCCACCATTTTTATTTTATACGGTTCCGCCCACGATCGTTTTTTATCTGATGAATTCTTAGCCACAAATCCTCCGTTTGTTATTCAGTTTAAGGTATTGGTAGGTAGGAAGTTATGATACAGAAAAGCGCTTTCTTAAGAAAGAAAATTGGTGACTGATAAATTTCATTCACTGAATAAAATTGACCGATACTTGAGGCCTTTAGCTTAAATATTGTTTCTAAAATAAATTTGATTGGATTGGATACAAGCTGCAAATCTTTATGAGATCAAATTTGCATGTGTGTGTGTAAATAAACATGTTAAATATGAAAATTAATTATAAATCAATTTCAATTATTATGAAAAAAGTAATTTACATAGCTTCCGTAATCGTAAGTATAATGTTGCTCTGCTTATTTTTAGTAAATGCAAATCAAGCAATTGATTTAGAAGATTCACCGGAAGTGGAGAATGATTACAGAACCATTTTATATACATGTACAACGGGCGAAACAATTGAAAGATGCTGGTATAATGGTGGCGGTTGTGATATTTCAGGCCAATGGTTATGCTTTAGTGAGCAGTAATATCTAAACCTTGGTAAACCTTCCAAACTTCTTATGAAGGTTACTTTTAAAAATCTATGAAAAAAATACCTCTTATTATACCTCTAATCTTTTTAGTTCAATGTGTCAGTGGTGACTATGAAAATGCAGAGAGAGTGATTTCATTAAATACAGATAATATATCGGAAATCGACTTGAATGAAATTACAAATAAGATTGAGTTTCTAAAATTGACCACTGAGGATGAAGTATTTATCGGGGATTTAACAAGTGTTGAAATCACTAAAAACAGAATCTATACACTTGACACATTCAATTCTCAGGGACTATATGTTTTTGATCGAAAAGGACTCCCTATCTTTACAATTGCTGAACTTGGGGAAGGTCCGGGAGAATTTACTGGGCCATCCGCTTTTGCTATAGACAATTCAAGTGATCAAATTATTCTCTATGATGCTGGAAGCAATAAGTTGATATTTTTCGATAAAGAGAATCTTGAATTTGTAAATGAAGAAAGGCTCAACTTTTTCCCTGAAACATTTTCTGTAACAGAAAGTAATTATCTGTTTTACATGAATAATATACCAAATAATTATAGTAGTAATATTTTGATCACGGACAAGAATTTTAACATAATAGATACCGATTTACCCATTAATGAAAACATGCAGGGATATCATTTCTATTATCCTTTTAATTTTACGAACAATAATGACTACATATATTTTTTCGCGCCTTCTGACTACTTTATCTATAATTCTGATAATGATGAAAATACGTTTAGTAAGTATATTGAAGTAGATTTTGGTGATCAGGCTCTTCCCAGCTCGTTCTTTAGAAAGCATTCAGACAATCGAAGCAGATTGGACGAGATTGGGGAGTCGGCTTATAACATTTCCAGTTTCTTTGAGACAGATTCATTTATTTTCTTTGCCTATAAAGTGGGAGAGAGAACTTTTCATTATTATTTTGAGTCCAAAAAAAGTGGTAAGGTGATACACACTGAACATTCGAAATTAAATGCATCAGAAATGGCAGGCCCTTTACCTTGGTGGCCAATTGCTGCAAGAAATAACACATTAATTTGGCATCAGCAACCTATGGTTCTGCAAAATTATTTGAATACAAAAAAGAATAGTTATTCAGAAGAAGACTGGGAAGCTTATAAATACAGAAACAGAGACTTAATCAACTTTTCTCAAGCTATTACTGATGAGGACAACCCCTATCTTATATTTATGAAAATCGATTTTTGAGCATTTATTGTTATAGTATGCAGAGAAGTACTTTCTTTAATTAGTGAAAGGTGAGAAAGTAAAAGTGAAAAGTGGGAGTTCGACGAGAAATATGTAAGCATGATAGAGGTTCTTTCAATGAAACGATGTTAGTGTCTTTCAGCCTCTCATTTCCACTTCACAAATATTCTCTTTCTATGGGTCTATCAATAATAAGGGAGGGGATGATTTATGGTCCTTTTCAAAATATCACATGAGGACTCTTTACAATTTTTCACTTTTCATCTTTCACTTTTTCACTCACTCCTTCACAATTACATATCGTAAAATTTCCACGATCTGCTGCGGATTTTCACATACTGCCAAAGCAGCGGCATCTACCTCTTTGAGGGCGTGGGTATGCTCGGGCTGATGAAGAATGATCAGTTTTTTGCCAAGGGCTGCTGCGTATCCGGCATCAAACGCGGCGTTCCACTGTTTGTACTGGTCGCCAAACTTTACAACCACAATATCGGCGTTTTCAATATGAGTTCGCGTGCGGATGGCGTTAATTTTCGCGCCCTTGTGATCTTTCCAGAAATCCTTCTTCTCATCACCGAGAATATCTACGCCGCAGTTATCACTAGCGGGGTGATCGGTGACCGGAGCTGTACACTCGACTGGCAGATTTTCATTCTCAATTTCGTTCTTGATCTGTTCTCTCCAGTTTGAATGGATCTCGCCGGAGAGGTATAGTTTCCAGATTTTCATGGCTCTATTTTGATTGATAAATTTTCATTCCAAATGCATATTAAAATTTTCTCGCGACGACGCAAAGGCGCGACGTATCTTCTGGTTTAGGTTTAAAACACCTAAACGCCATCTCGGGGCGACATGAGTTTATCCAAAGGCAAAATCTTAAGTTACATCCACCGTACTGTTTCAAAAGTATTAAAACCCTTAGCGCCGTGGCGCCGTCGCGAGAGACCCATAAAGTCCGTATTTATGGCAAAATAACTGGTTACTCGCGAAGTCACTAAGGCGCGACTTATCTTCT
>CAZKIZ010000369.1:0-3502 GCA_964552935.1 uncultured Rhodohalobacter sp.
CTTGGATTAGAGATAAATCTTACGGGATCTATAAATTCACGGGTTGGCCCCGCCGTTACCAGCACCTTTTTTCCGGACAGCGGACCCTGTGTTCTGCTGAGCTGAATGATGCGATCTGTTTCTTTAACTATACTTGTAAGCTCCGGCAAACGCCCAACCGCTTCCAGGCCGCTGGCAAGATACCCGGCGTCAGGTTCAAGCAGGTGATGTCCCATTTGAAGCGCGCGCTTAATATTTTCTGAAACAGCAGGATTCTCATACATCTCGCCATCCATTGTGGGGCAAATCAACACCGGGCAACGGGCGGCAAGGACAGTTGCAGTTAACATGTTGTCTGAACTGCCGTTTACAATTTTGGAGAGGGTATTGGCTGTGCAGGGGGCAATCACAAAAATATCGGCCCATTCGCCCCAGTGGATATGCTTTGTCCAGCTCTCTTCGCTTTGATCTTCGCTGAAAACATCAATGGCAACGGGCTGACGACTAAGGGCAGAAAAAGTCTCAGAACCAACAAAGCGGGTGGCTGACGGAGTCATGGTGACTCTTACTTCAGCTCCCGCTTTTTGGAATTCGCGTAGTAAATAAGCCGCTTTATATGCGGCGATACCGCCGGTAACGCCAAGAATAATGCGTTTTCCGGATAGCATTAAATATCTTTCTCCGGGTATCGGTAGGTTGTTTTGCCGTCCATCATTTCACTTACCGCCCGCTGAGTAGCGTGAGGGAGTTTTTCAAATGACTTTGAAATTTGCTCCTGCTCTTCATTGAAGGTGAATTCGTCTTCGTCTTCGAACCCTTCAAAGTATTTGAGCTTTTCATCAAGTTCAAGCTTTTCCTGAGCGGCAATTTGTCGTGCACGTTTTGAGATGATGACGATTTTTTCGTACTTATTGCCATCACTGGCACCCATTTTATCTAAATCTAATGTCTTTACGGGCATAATATTTTTTGTTTAACTATTAGTTATAAAGGATTGAACGGCGCTTTTAATCTCTGAGTATGTCGGTTCAACTTTGTCGTTGATAATATTTAAATCAAATCGATCGGCATAATTGAGCTCTTTTCTTGCACGTTCCAGCCGAAGATCAAGCGATTTTTCAGATTCAGTACCTCTGTTTCGAAGCCGTTTTTCAAGAACTTTAAGTGACGGCGGCGAAATGAAAATGGAGAGAGCTTCATCTCCATACATCTTCTTAACATTCAAGGCACCAAGTACATCAACGTCAAGCATAACAAAATAGCCTTTATTCAGTTGAGATTCAACGTCTGCTTTCAGTGTTCCGTACATCGTACCGTTGTAGAACTCCTCCCACTCGAGAAACCGACCCTGTTCAACTTTTTCCTGAAATTGAGTTCGGGTAAGGTAGTGGTAGTCAACACCGTCGGTTTCACCTTTGCGCGGCTGGCGGGTGGTGGCGCTTACCGAAAACTTTATCTCAGAAAAATCGTTTAGCAGGCGCTTAGCCATGGTAGATTTTCCGCCGCCGCTGGGGGCAGCAAGTATAATCACTTTGCCTCGTTTGCTACTCAATATTCTGGACCTGTTCCCTAATCTGTTCCAGTTTCTCTTTGCCTATCACAACATGGTGGGCAATATCTGAGTCGTTCGCTTTGGAGCCGATGGTATTTAATTCGCGGTTGATTTCCTGGCATAAAAAGTTGAGCCTGCGTCCAACGGGCTGTTCCCCATCAAGAGCTTCAAGGAAAAATTTAAGGTGAGACTGCAGCCGTACCGCTTCCTCATTGATATCCATTTTGTCTACCAGTATGGCAATTTCCATCTCCATCCGTTCAGGATCAAAATGCTCATCGGAAACCATCTTCTGAATTCTTTCCGTTAATTTTTTCCGCGTTTCCGGGCCCCGCTGACTGGAGAGTTCCGTAATTTTTGACAGGAGTCCTGAGATGTCGTTCACTTGCTTTTTGAGGTCATCACCAAGTTCCTGTCCCTCTTTCTGTCTCATGGTGTTGAGAAGCTTAAGGGCAGATGCAACCGCTTCTTTTGTACAGCTCCAAATTACTTCCAGGTTTTTTTCATCCTCTTTACGTGATTCAAATACGTCATCGAATTTGAGGATGTGGTCAAGCTTCAATGGTTCGTCAATATTCGCTAAAGATCGCATCTCTTTTAGCATTTTACCGTAGTTTTTGAGCTTCTCGGTGTTATAAGTGGTGTCGGTCAGACCCATTGCAGATTTGTCCACATATACGTTAAGCAGAACTTTTCCCCTGGAAAGATGCTCCTGAACAATCTCTTTCAGATCCAGCTCTTTTTGCTGAATAGAACCGGGAAGCCTGGGGGAGATGTCCAGGTACCGGCTGTTAAGTGTTTTCACTTCCACGGTAACCCGCAGGTTGTCTTGGGTAGCCTCGCCGCGGCCAAATCCGGTCATAGATCGTATCATAGAAAGTCAGTTAGCAAAATTAGGGTTAACCAATACAGGATAGAAGGTAGATATCACTGCGTTGAAAATCTATCGATATTTGGTTGCCGGCAGTCAGGCTTGTTGCTGGATCTCTTTAAGCTTGTTTATCGCTCTGTCGTTCAGATTGTCAAAGACATCTTCGGCAATATCTCCGGTTGTATATTTCATTCGCAGCCAAACAACGTAGGTGGCCATGACGTCTTCGTAGCAGTAGTGTTCAATTTTTTCGAGCTCTCCTTCCCGAAACATCTTCAAAACTTCATTCCCTTCGCCGGTTTGTTTGAACGGCACACCAATTAAATGTCCAAGATGCTTCAGCTTTGGGTAGGAGCTGGCCCCGTAGTTACTAAACTCATCCATCAGATCGATGTTGGCCTTGCTGAATCTGTAGCGAATATCGTAATGGCTGAGGCGAATTGGCATCTGCATGTTGTGGTGCATAGAGCGATAGGTGACAAGCGGCAGATCGAACCCGCGGCCGTTGTGATGGATCAGCCCAAAATCTTTATAGGTCAGCAGGGCATCAAATAGCTGAGTGAGCCCCTCTTTTTCATTTTCGCCGTTCCAGCCCACTTTTTGAACCGGTTTCCCGGTGTTCTCCACCCAAAGGCCAACCCACGACACCATGCGATGATACATGGGAGGCAGAAAACCGCTGTTGTTTCGTGTAAGCTGCTCGCTCGCCTCCAGCAGCAGATCATCATCAGAAGATTCGCTGTCATTCAGTACATTTCTGAGGAATGAAAAATCGGGTATGGTTTCAACATCGAATACAAAAAACATATCGCTAATCACTGTTTTGATGGAAATTTTTGAGGATCAATATCCAACATAGTTAGGTTTCCGTTTCTACTTTTATTTTTAAAGCTTCTCTTAACTGACTGACTCCGAAGTATAACCAATTGGTTCGATTTGAAAAAAAGTGGTTTACCATATTTTCGTTTTGTCACTACCTGTGATCCGCTGTGCTTTTTCCATATAACCTGAGTTCGATTTTAAAAATTAACAAATGAGTCTCCCGTCCTTCGTAAGGAGGGGTCGGGGGTGGTTACAGTGCTATGATCAGCCATATATTT
>CAZKIZ010000370.1:0-3491 GCA_964552935.1 uncultured Rhodohalobacter sp.
AAATACTTTCTCGGTTGGATATTCGTCTGTTTATCTTTTAGAGACTACATCTTCCGCATGTGATCCTCATCCTTCCCGCGGGGCGGACGATACTCCTGGAACGGAATTTTAAGCAGGTTTCCCACGCGGTCGTTCTCCTCGGGATCCATATGCGTATCGATTCCATACCTGATCTCCTTCGGATCATTAACCTCGGCATATGTGCCAAACAGCCGGTCCCAGATCGCAAAGATGTTTCCGTAGTTGGTATCGGTAAGCGGCTGCATGTAGTGGTGGTGAACTTTGTGCATGTTGGGCGTCACAAAAACGTAGGATATTGCGCGGTCCACCTTTCGCGGCATGTTGATGTTGGCGTGGGTCAGGTGTGCAAAAAGCACCGAAATGCTTTGATAGAGCATCACAATCCCGATTGGTACTCCAACCAGGAGAACGCCCATTATGGTGAACAGTATACGAAACACCGTTTCCCCTGGATGATGGCGCAGGCCGGTGGTTACATCCACGGTGGTATCGGTGTGATGGATCAGGTGGAATTTCCACATCCATTTTACCTTGTGCTCCACCCAGTGAACGAGGTAAGCGCCGATAAAATCGAGCAGCATCACCCCGATAATAATTTTAGCCCAGAGCGGGAAATCCGCGAGGTGGAGCAGGCCAAATTCGTTCACCGTAACCCAGTGGGAGGTGTAGTAGAGCACCCCCGCAAATCCAAACCCTATGATTGCAGTAAAGAGGGTAAAGAGCAGATTGATGCCGGCGTGGCGGTATTTGTTGTATTGAAACTGAAACAGCGGAATCACGCCTTCCATCACCCAGAACAGAAAAATTCCGCCGATCAAAATGGCTGACCGATAGGTGGTGGGAATATCTTCGAAAAAATGGACGAGGGATTCGATCACGGTTGTCAGAATTTTTTACAAGCTATTTTAAGGCTTTGAAATACCCATCTGTCAGCTGCCTGTCCATTTGGGAGTTTTGTCCCAAAGAAATTCCGCTGGGGCCGGCTGATGGGTGTCAATTACCCGTCAACCCGCAGTACCAGCGTGCAGACGGACAGTATTGCAAAACTCACCGACACATTATCGATGAGATATCGCTACTCAAACATACTAAATTTAAAATTATCTCTCGTTTCAATAATATCTTAAATACAAACGTTTTTAAGTTATGTGGATATTTGAGAACAAAAATCATTCTGAGCAGACCAGAAAAGAGGAGGTCGCCAACGCCATCAGCCATGGCGTAGGTGCAGTTGCCGCGATTGTGGCCGCACCTTTCCTGATCTACTACGCCGTTCATCACGGGACTGCGCTTGCTGTTGCCGGGGTCAGCGTTTTTATTACCTCGGCGATTCTGCTTTATCTTTCATCCACACTCTTTCACGGCCTGAGGGATGGAAAAGCCAAAGACGTTTTCCAGCTCTTCGATCACGTAGCCATTTTTATCCTGATCGCCGGCACCTACACGCCGTTTACCGTTGGCATTTTAGAGGGCACATTTGGCTGGTTTATGTTTGCGCTGATATGGTCCGTGGCGATTATCGGCATTACGCTCAGGCTGTTTTTGGGCAAAACCAGGATGAAAATATACGTAGCATTTTACCTGTTGATGGGATGGATGATTTTTATCGGAATAAAACCGATGATTGAAAACATGGAGCTTGCCGGACTTCTGTGGTTAGCGGTCGGTGGCGCCGCCTACACCCTGGGCGTCATCTTCTACATGCTTCCCCGCCGCACCTATACCCATTTCGTATGGCACCTGTTTGTCCTGGCCGGAACATCCACCCACTTTATGGCGGTGATGTTTTACTCTTTTTGAGGGTGATAAGTTTTTGAGCGGATATCATGAATCCAATTTTTTATTGCGGATTTGCTTACTTTTGAAAGAACATTACCACATCAAAAAAGCTGGCTTGATATGGATCAAAAGACGCCGAAACCAGATTATTCAGAACTGATCCGTTTCTTGAAAAAACCCGAATCTTACCCTCATCAGCTTGAAGATGTACAGCATATTCAGACCCACATCTCTCATGTGTTTCTCGCGGGTTCGTTTGTCTATAAAATCAAGAAACCGCTGGATTTGGGGTTTCTGGATTACAGCACGCTGGAGAATCGCAAAACCTTATGCGAGAGGGAGGTTGAGCTGAATCGCCGCCTGAGTGATGACATTTATATCGGAGTTATTGGGTTCATCAAACAGGACACCCGATACGGGTTTGAGGAGGAGGACCTGGAATCCGGGGATATTGCAGAGTACGCGGTAAAAATGCGGCGCCTTCCGGAAGAATATTTTCTGCATCACTTTATCGAGGAAGACAGCCTGTCCCGCAGCCATCTCGACCGTGTAGCGGATACCCTGGCTTCATTTTATGCAGATCAAAGCCGGAATTCTGATCTGTCGAAATGGGGAGAAATTGAAACAATAAAAGTAAATACCGACGAAAACTTTGAACAGACAAAACAGTTCATAAATCACACGATCGGGCAAAACAGTTTTGAGGCGATTCGGTATTTTACAAATCAGTATTTTGAAAAGCGGGAAGAGCTGTTTCGGAGTAGAATCGAGACGGGACGAATTGTGGACGGCCATGGCGATCTGCACCTGGAACATATCCATATCACGCCGGAAAAGGTGCAGATCTACGACTGTATTGAGTTTAATGAGAGATTCCGGTACGGAGATCTGGCGGCAGACCTCGCGTTCCTGTCCATGGATCTTGATTTCAATCATTTGTGGGAGATGGAGCGTTATTTTGTGGATCAGATGGCGGAGAGGCTGGGGGATGATAGCCTGCTGGAGATCATCGATTTTTATAAATGTTATCGCGCTTATGTGAAAGGAAAAGTGAAGAGTTTTCAAAGCACCGAAGAAGAGGTTCCGGAAAGTGAACGCGAAAAGGCGAAAGAGAAAGCCCGTCAATATTTCAACCTGTCGCTGCGCTACGCACTGCTGGGTTCGGAGCCGGCCGTGATCATTTTCATGGGACGGGTTGGGACGGGGAAAAGTACCCTGGCAAACCATTTGGCGGATCGGCTGGGAATCAAAAGCTTTTCGTCGGATACCGTTCGGAAATCACTTGCCGGCCTGCCTCTGAGTAAACGAACACCTGAATCTGAGCGGCCATCACTGTATAGACCAGATATGACGTCTAAAACCTACGGCAGGCTGACCAACTCTGCGATTCGCGAAATTCCCAAAGGTCGGCCTGCAATCCTGGATGCTACATTCAGTAGTGCAGAGCGAAGGCGTGAACTGAGGGATGAGTTAGGAAAACAATCTATTTCCTACCTTTTTATTGAAGCCCGCGCATCTGAAAAAACGATCATCGGGCGGCTGGAGGCAAGAGAGGAAAAGCAGGACGTGATTTCAGACGCGCGGCGCGAGGATTTTGAAATGCTGAACTCGGGATACAGTTCGCCTGATGAACTTGACGAAAAGAAGATCATTCATGTAAGCACTGACAGGTCTTTGGATGAGACGATTCA
>CAZKIZ010000371.1:0-3480 GCA_964552935.1 uncultured Rhodohalobacter sp.
CTTTTTGGACTGATTTTAGTGGTATTTAACAAATTTAAGAATCGAACTCAGGTTTTAAGATAAACATTGAGTGTGGCGGGCCTTCAGTACTCTTTTGTGCTTAATCCATTTAGGCGATTATACCGCATAGATTTAAAAAGATCTGTGCGAGGAGTATATCACCTTGAAGTTAGAGGGGTTTGGGTCATTTGCTCTCAAATTCGGTCAATATTAAAATGATTTATTCAACAAAAGTACGATAATTGGAAACTTTAAAGTCGAAATGTAAATGTTAAAAGCGCTTTTCCAAATAGAATAAATAATTTTAAGTTTAATTCCTTTTTTATATAAAAAAATATTGACAAATGGCCTCATCACATAGAAATTTAATGAACGCAATCATTAACCAAATATTACTTTTATGAACAGGTTTTTAAAATCATCCATTCTCATTTTAATCCTGGCACTGGCCGCGGGGTATGTCGCATTCGATGCGAATTCTGTGCCATTGACTGAAGGAGTGGAAACAGTGGCAATTGCTGAAACTGCCGAGATGGTCCCCCAGGAGGGATACAGCACTATGGAGGAGTTCCAGGCATCGGCTGACTACACCAAATTTATCATTGATAACCTTTGGATATTAATAGCCGCGTTTCTCGTGCTCCTGATGCACCTGGGGTTTGCATCTCTTGAAAGCGGACTCACCCAGTCGAAGAACTCGGTTAACGTGATCTACAAAAACGTTTTCATCCTCTGTACGGGTATTTTAATCTACGCTTTTGTTGGGTTTCAAATTATGTATCCGGGAGATTTCAACGGAATCTTCGGCTTTGGAGGGTTTGGAATTGGCTTCGATGCATCGGATCCAGTCGGAATGCTCACACCCGCCTACGGGGAGGAGATGACAATCTGGTCGGACTTTATCTTCCAGGCTATGTTTGCGGCAACTGCGGCAACCATTGTATCGGGGTGTGTTACGGGACGTATTAAGCTCTCCTCCTTTATGATTTTTGGCGTATTGCTTCTGGCGATCTCCTACCCGATTACAGGCAGCTGGGTATGGGGCGGCGGCTGGTTAGATCAGCTTGGATTTTATGATTTTGCCGGTTCCACTCTTGTACACGGCGTTGGTGGAATTGCAGGTCTTGCGTGCGTAATGATTCTTGGAGCACGGTCCGGGAAGTATAAAGATGGGAAAACATTTGCGATTCCGGCTCATAATATTCCCCTTGCCACGGTTGGAGTTTTTCTGCTCTGGATTGGCTGGTTTGGATTCAACGGAGGGTCTGTGCTCAGCGCCGATCCGGTGGAAGTATCGTACGTATTTGTGACGACAGCACTGGCCGCTTGTGCCGGAGCTCTTGCGGCGATGGTAACCACCCAGATCGTAATGAAAAGCCTTGATGCCCCCATGGCTCTTAACGGAATTTTGGCCGGGCTTGTAGGGATTACAGCCGGAGCTGACGTGATTTCACCAATGGCCGCAATTATTGTTGGAGCCATAGCGGGTGTTATTGTAGTATTTTCAATACTTATGTTCGACAAGCTGAAGCTGGATGATCCTGTGGGTGCCATCTCGGTACACGGTATTTGCGGTATCTGGGGCACACTTGCGGTTGGAATTTTTACACCCGCCAGTTTCCTCATTCAGCTGCTTGGAACCACGGCCATTCTTTCCGCTACATTTGTCTTTTCTTACGCGGTCTTCTCCGCGATTAAAGCGGTGGCAGGAGTACGTGTATCGTCTGAAGTGGAGTCCGACGGGCTCGATATTTCGGAGCACGGAAACAAGGCGTATCCCGATTTCTCACCAGTTAAAACATCGGAGCTTGGGCAGTTTACCGCTTAGCCTGAATCGGTCAGCAGAATAGAATCATATCAAAAAAAGGAGCACGCAGACTCGACATCAGGTGCTCCTTTACTTTACTCCAATTACTTTCGTAATCGTCATAAACTAAATCAATATACTACTATGGATACTTTAATTACACTAAAAAAGCTATCAAGCGTAACTCTGGTGGCACTATTTGGTCTCTTTCTCAGCTTTACTTTTCAGCCGGAAACTGTTGTTGCCCAAGAGATCGATGCCGGCGTGGATTTATACAGCACATACTTATTCCGGGGTGTTGCATTTTCCGGACCTGCTGTTCAGCCTTACGTTGAATTCACTGCGGGCGGTTTTGCAATTGGCGCCTGGGGATCACAGGGGATTGATGGATCAGTAGCGGACGGCTACACGGGCTTCCAGGAGATGGACTTATATGCATCTTATGAGTTCGATTTTGGCCTGAGCCTTGGCGTAACCGACTATTACTACCCCGGTTCGGAATATTTTGATGGTGACAGCCATGCATTTGAAATCAACGCCGGATTCGAGGCCGAAAACTTTTCTCTCTCGGGGAATTACATCCTGAACGAAGCTGCAGGAGCCGGTTCTGCGGGAAGTGATCTCTATTTTGAGGCCGGCCTTTCACTTGGCGCTGCTGACCTCTTCGTGGGGGCGGGAGACGGATGGCATTCAAGTGACGGAGATTTTGCTCTCGTGAATGTAGGGTTATCAACCAGCAAAGAGATCACCATCACCGATACATTCTCCATTCCGCTCATCGGCGCGGTGATTTTGAATCCGGATACGGAGCAGTTCTATGTTGTAGTCGGTGTGTCGTTTTAGTGTAGATACTAATTTAATGTTTACAATTTAAATCGAAAAAAGCCCCGCATAGATTTTTACGGGGCTTTCTTATTGCACAAACCGAAGATAGTGACTTGTCACGGTTGAAATGTCGGATAAAACCTGTCAGGTTTATTGGGTTTAACTTCATAAAAAGGCTTTTATTCATCAAACCTGACAGGTTTAGGGTTGACATGACGCTAGTGATTCCGCGTTAGTCAATGCTCAACTGGCAGATCGTCGGTTATTCTGCTTTTATGCATTTCATCCACCCATTTGGCTGACTCGGTAAGCGTCATCGCGCCACTGATATTTGTTCCGTGATGTGGTTCTATATGAATATCTCCCCTGTATTGGCCGATGGGTTCCGGAAAGAGATCCAGTGACTTCAGTTTCCCGACAAAGGCATAGGCTGCAGACTGCGGAGTAGAGCAGGAGACAGGCGGATTCTCCTCACCATGAGTTATATACCCCGGCAACGGGTACGTCTTATCGGGATATCCATGCCAGTGCGAAATCGACAGCCCGTTATTAATCAGTGCGTTTGGGAAAATTGCGTTCGGGTCGTCAGCCATAATCATGGATGCCGTCAAAACATTTCCAACAGCGTGAGCCAGAATTGCGTAGGTGTCGTAAGATGGCCGGCACTCCTCCTTGCTGCTTTTTGGAGGGGTATCGAGCGTAATCTGCCCGTCGTGCAGCCCGAGACGAAGAATATCTTTTTTCGGGTTCAGGTCTGTTTTGTTGCAGCCTGACCGTGTAGAGAGCAACCAAACATCCGGTAGCTTTACGATCCACTCTCGGTTGGGCTGCTCGAGACGCAGGTAGAA
>CAZKIZ010000372.1:0-3478 GCA_964552935.1 uncultured Rhodohalobacter sp.
CCCCCGACCCCTCTCTACCGCACCCTGGCGGGACTTGCCAGAGAGGGGAGCTTCGGAATGATTTTTTCGACTTTGAAATGTTAGGAGTGCTAAACTAATTACGGGAATATTTTAAAACCCTCCCGGGAGGAGAAGTGTTTACCTCCACTCCGCCGGAGGGGACATGCAGAAGAAAGAGCGCAAAGCGGGCCTTCCTTCTGCAAGGGGTGGGTTCCCTGGCTTTGATCGTGGCACAAGGTTATCTGTAGCTTTAGTCCAAAAACCCCTTCATCACCCAGATTCTGAATTTCAAGATGAATTTGGCGGCCTCTGTTTTACCCTGAATCAGATATCCGGCTGCCAGAAGAAAACTTGCCGCCAATTTGAAGAGTTCTGATATCAGCTTTCCCAGAATTTTTACCGGCTGACCCGAAAGTCTCCTCCGCTCACTTCGGCCAATGCCGATAGATTGATTTTTGATGTAGCCGGGTTCAAGCCTTTTCGGACCGATCCGGTGATGAAGCTCCAGTGCCGAGAGGTAGTGCAGAGGAGTTCCTTTTTTCCGGACACGTTCAAAGAACGCTTTCTCTTCACTGCCAATGAGCGAAGCACCTGTGCGTCCCAGTTTCGGATCGAAGTAGCCGACCTCTTCAAACAGCTCTTTGTGAATGAGCATATTCCCGCCGCGGGGGAAGTTGTCGCGCGGATATATTTTATCGGTGTCTCCAAGATCGTGCAGGCCAAACATCGGCATCAGCTCGCGGGGAATCCAGTCCGGTTCATCCTCATCAAAAGAGACAAAGATACGGCCGCCGGCAGCTTTTATATCCCGGTTTTCGGTTATGTAGCGGAGTGCGGTCTCTGTAAATTGGTCAGGGAGATGTACATCATCATCTATGTAGAGGATCCGGTCGGAGGCGGCTTCATTTGCAGCGCGATTTCTGGCCGGTGAAAGGCCTTGCTCAGACTCATTCACCCATCTGAAATTGAGACCGGGGTGCATCATATCGAATTCACGGCAGACCGCTTCCGTGCGATCCGTGCTGTTATTATTGATGACCAGGATTTCAAAACGATCTACATCCGCAGTCTGTTTGGCCAGGTCAGCCAGGGTATCCTGCAGATATTCGGCCCGGTTGTAGGTGCAGATCGCGATGGTTAGTTCAATGTCTGACATCAATTTATTATCAGGAATTTCCGCATGTTAGAAGGGAAAGTAGCGGTATGTGCTCTATTGAAAAAATGAAAGGTGATTTAATTATATCCAACCGCTCAGGTCACAACGGTTATCAAGAACAGCCTAAAAAATGCTTTTAGGCATTATTGACTGAATCCCAAAACTTTTCTGATGAGATGACTCTTCCGGAATCTGCATCATTAATACCTCTTTGGACAATTTCTCTTTCCGCATTGCTTAGATTCTTCCACCAATCGGTCTGTTCTCTCTGATTTTTTAACGTACTCAGAAATTCGATCAGTTCTTCATCTGTCTCAGATTGAATCCATTCTGAGAGTTTGTCTTTCTTTTTTTGCATGAAGTCAGCAGACATAGTTTGATCCGTAAGTTTGTAGCTGTTCGCAATAATCTAATGAAAAAATACATACTTTGATATCAGCGCTGATGACCTTTGGAATCATATCATTAGTCTATTTGCCATCAACTTCATTCATTAAACTAATCCTCACTAATACGAAAAAGCTGTAATCACGTATGAAATCAGAACCTCTTGTTTCAGTAATCATTCCCACGCACAATCGCGCTGAGCTGCTGGAGCGTGCCGTTGATTCGGTGCTGGAGCAGACGTGGGAAAACCTGGAGATTGTTGTGGTCGACGACGCATCGGACGATGAAACTCCTCAGCTGCTGAAAAATCTGTCCGCGCAATACTCTCACTTAAAAGTGATTCGAAACAAATCATCAAAAAAGGCTGCGGCGAGCCGGAATATTGCAATCCGGCATGCGAGCGGGGAATGTATCACCGGGCTGGATGATGATGACTACTGGCGCCCGACGCGCGTTGAGCGGCTGATGGAAGAGTTTGAGGAGGGATTTTCAGCTGTCTGTTCTTACGATAAAATGGTGATGGACGGCAGGGAGGTGGTCTGGAAAAAACCGTCGATGATTACCCTGGACGATCTGCTGTACTACAACCGGGTGGGGAACCAGGTTCTCACAAGGAAAGAGTACCTGGAGAGTGTGGGAGGATATGATGAGGATCTCCCTTCGGCGCAGGATTATGATCTCTGGATACGCCTGGTTCAAAAGTACGGGCCGATTCACACCGTGCCAAGTCCTCTGCAGATTGTAAATATGGAAGAGGACCGCGATCGCATCTCCACATCAGATGATAAAATGGACGGCTATCGGAAATGCTTCAGTAAGCATGAAAAATGGATGAGCAAAAGTCATAAAAAGTATCAGAAATACCGGCTGAAAATGGCGGGCGGAGAGAAGGTGAGCTGGCTTGATCTGTTCCGGTCCGTGCCTGCAAAACTGTACCTGAAAGAGATTACGAGAAAGCTCTTTTTGTGAACTCTGAAAACGCTAAGGATAAACTCGCAGATTTCGCGGATGGTTGCGCAGAGTTTCGGGGAGTTTTATTACCGGGGAAAAACGGTGATTCTTTAAAAATGAAAACATTCTTTATGAAGAAAGTGAGTTGAGCTGCAGCTTATTTCCCAATTCCCTGTCGAATGAATCAGGCGTAAAGGCTTCAAATCCGTTTCCGGGATAATTGGTCAGTTCACCGAAGAATATTCTCTTTCCAATGATGTAAAGATCCACCCGGATAAAATCGAAATCGGAGGAGAGTATCTCCGCGAGCCTGATCGACTCATTTAGCAGTTCAGGTTTTTTGAAGGGTTGGTTATACGGACCATACTTCAATGTTGCAGGCAGAAGGTTGAAATCTCTGTCGTACAGGTTTCGGCGATGGTTTTCGAACCGGCTAAAGTCGATCTGGATGAGTTCCACTCTGCCGTTAAAACAGAAAAACTTGTAGTCTTCAGGAACCGTGCCGGATGGTGTCAGGAGAAGCTGCTCGGCTATAATCGTCCTGGGTAACTCTTTGTACACCCACTCCCGCCCCAGTTTGTAATAGTCAGTCTGCTGCCATTTTTGTGTGAGTGAACGGACATCACTGAACGATTCCCCGTTTTTATCGGTCACTATCTTGTTCATTTTGCAGCCGTGGTTTGCTTTCAGCACAAACTGTGATGGCAGAGACGTCCAGACCTTTTCGGTTAGCTCCTGGTAATTTCCGATCAGCGGTACAAGGTGTTCCTCCCCGATTTTGTCTGCTACATAGCTGCGGACACGGATCCTGTCGGCCACCCTCTTTCGCAGGTCAGTTCTCTGGTAAAGCTTGATGTGCTGAATTTTTTCCACAAACCGCTTCGGATTCTCAATATCAGGGAATTCACCTATTTCCAGCCAGTATCGATATTTTGCATACTGTTTGTCGCTCAGGAAATGGCGAAACACTCCCCAGAAAATCTT
>CAZKIZ010000373.1:0-3471 GCA_964552935.1 uncultured Rhodohalobacter sp.
ATGTATAATTCGTCGGATCCCGAAAACATTCGGGAGATTTTTCGTCCGACGAGTCCCCAGATTCAGTATCTATATTCCTAAGCAGGAGTACACATCAGCCATAAAATTCGACAGACGAGTACTTATGAACAGGTAAAAACAGTTGCCAGACCTACTCGTCAGCCGAGGAGAAATGCCGCGAAACGAACCATGCGGGTCAATCGACTGTCGATGGATTCCAGACCTTACGGCGCGCGATTCGGGTAATCGGTAATTATTCCGTCAACTCCCATCTCGAGCAGGCGGATCATCTCTTCCCGTTCGTTGATGGTCCAGGGAATGATGGTCATTCCCCGTTCGTGAACATCAGCCACCAGTTCCGGCGTAACCAATTGATAGTGCGGACTCCAGATTTCGGGCTGATATCCAAGAATTTCAACATACTGGTCGATCGTCTGCTCCTCCTCAAACACCAGCATCGCCTGTACCAGGCGGGAATCGATTTCGCGCATGGCGATTAACGTGGCGGGATCGAACGATTGAATGATTACCCGATCCAGGATATCCAAATCTGCCAGCTCATCGTACAGAAGCTGTGAAAACTCCTCCGGCTGCGGGCCGTACTCGCCATACCACTCGGGGCGGCTTTTGGTCTCGATATTATACTGCACCAGGTTCAGCCCCTGCTCCTCTACGTAACTTTCAATCGCCAAAATCGCATCTCTCATCAGCGGCTTGGTCACCTCCATAGGTACCTGCTCCGGAAAGCCGGCGTGCCCGCGCACTCCCACATCAAACTGCTGCGTCTCCTCGTAAGTCATCTGGTAGATATTGAAGGCCATCTGCTCCTCTTCGGTCACCTGCTCACCGTCTGGTTTTGTGCTGATCTGGTGATCAAACCACGGTTCATGGGAGATTAATATCTGGTTGTCGGCCGTGACAACAAGATCAAACTCGATCGTATCCACCCCGTGATCGATTGCCTTCAGAAAGCTGGGAATCGTGTTTTCGGGGAGCAGGCCGCGCGCGCCGCGGTGGCCCTGCAGATCATAATCGTAGGTGGCTTCTTCAACGGCACAGGCCGCTATCAGAAGGGTTGCAAAGAAAATCATTAATAGTGATTTCATAACCATATATTTTTCAAACAAACTACAGGAATAATTCTTAATCATGTGATAAGTTATTGTAAAGAAATTACATCTCAACACTAAAATATATCTATGAAAATTTGGATCGCAGTTATATTAGCAATCACACTATCTCCGCTCGATGCTGTATCACAAAGTGAAACGAATGATATTACAACCTTCATCCTGGTTCGACATGCCGAGAAAGCGGATGAATCGGAGGATCCCGAACTCTCACCTGAAGGAGTTGAACGCTCCGATCTGCTGGCACGAATGCTGTCTGAAGTTGAGTTTGATGCCGTCTATTCCACACCGTATATCCGCACTACAGAAACCGTTCTAAGAATTGCGGATCAAAACCAGATTGAGATCAACGAATATGAGTCCGACGACCCTGAATCACTGGCCGGAGCATTAATTGAAATGCATAAAAGTGAGTTTGTGCTAATCGCCGGACATTCCAACACGCTTCCTCAACTCGCAAACGCACTGCTGGGGCGAATGGAGTTCAGCGAAAATTTAGATGAGTCAGATTATGAAAACATCCTGATTGTTACCATCACTTCAGGCGGAGCTGCAAACCTGCTTCACATGAAATTTTGAAGTAGAGAAAGGTCCCTGATATCACATCCTCCGATGCTCAATAGACGGCAATTTTTGCCGGATTTCCGCCATCAGGTCCAGGTCGATGTCAACCAGGATGCAGCCCGGTTCGGTTTCCAGCTCCGCCAAAATTCGTCCCCACGGATCAATAATCATGGAGTGGCCGTACGTTTTCCTTGATTCACCGTGCAAGCCGGTTTGCGCCGGTGCAATTATGAACACGCTGTTTTCGATGGCACGCGCCCTTAGCAGTACCTCCCAGTGGGCCTCCCCGGTTGGACGTGTGAAAGCTGAAGGAACCGTGATCACTTCTGCTCCATTCTCAACCAGCCCGCGGAACAGTTCCGGAAATCGAAGATCATAGCAGATAGAAAAACCGATTGCGGGCATACCATCACTCTTAAATACCACAGCTTCCGGTTTTCCGCCCTGCACGGTAGCCGATTCCCGCCACGATTCCTCTTCCGATACATCCACATCAAACAGGTGGATTTTATCGTACGCAGCCCCAACAGTGCCATCAGGCAGAACCAGGATGCTTCTGTTGAAAATTTTGCCCTCACCGGCTGATGCCGGGTATCCGCCTGCAAGTATGGTTACATCAAACTCAGACGTCCATTTTGGCAGAAGCTCCTCCACGACAGATGCAATCTCGCCGGCCTGGTTAAACTTCTCGCGCTCATCTCCCAGAAAAGCAAAGTTTTCCGGCAGACAGATCAGCTTTGCCCCCTGTTCTGCAGCTTGTTCAATAAGTTGACGTGCCTGGTTCATGCTCTGTTCAACATCAGGCTGACTGTTCATCTGTATGGCGGCTGTTTTGACTGTTGCCATGATTGATTTTTTCCATTATTTGATTATCAATAAAAAAGTGTCACCGTTTAAAATGTCACAGGAATCACTCAAAATCTATGCATCTTTTCAAAAATATTACCCGTTTATCCCGATTGATGTGTCAGTAACAGTTGACTATATATATTGCAAAAACGGCTGAAAATCTCAAATGATCCCCGGGCAGGTGCGTTTCATAAATCATCTTCGCTACAGGTAAAATGGGCGAAGCGGGATGAATACATCCAAAATATTTTAAATTATTTTTCAGTTTTCTGCCCCAACATGAGCCAAAACCACCCCTATCTCAGCAGAATCAACCTTGTAAGGGCTTCCACGATTTCGGGCCGATTTTCTCACCACAAATTGCAGAGTGCAAAAACAAATATTACATTAATTCAAGCTTCAGGTAATCTACCATAGTCTATCACTCTGTTTTTTGTCTGTTTACTCTATCGCACACACCAATTTTATTGTTTTCTGCTACATACCAAAAGCAGAACGACAGCTATAGATTATCCACTAAATCGCGAACTGACGGTCCGCAGCTGTACCAGGTATGCCTGATTATTTTGAGTTCGTAACTCTTGCCCGAGTCAAGACGTTGCTGCCAAATAATTAATCGTACTGTACCGGTGCTACTGTTATTAGCGAACTATACTGAGCCGTATTTCGAGCTCTCTTATTCATTACTAATCTCATTCTCTTTTAGATGAATTCAAGTAAATCACCCGGCAAACAAGGCCTCTACAACCCCATTCATGAACACGACGCCTGCGGTATTGGCTTTGTAGTTAATATTAAAGGGGAGCAATCCAATACAATCGTACGTCAGGCAATCACTGTTCTGGACAATCTCGACCATCGCGGCGCTACCGGTAGTGAACCCAACAGCGGTGACGGTGCCGGCATTTTACTGCAAATTCCACATAAA
>CAZKIZ010000374.1:0-3470 GCA_964552935.1 uncultured Rhodohalobacter sp.
CAGACTGCCGGTCCATTACATACTCCTCTTCGTGAAACCAGCCCGATCCGCGCCGACGGGTTTTTCGGTCGAGGTCCTCGCGTGGAGTGAAATATCGCAGCTTGGGATCGTTCGCCGCATTCTCCTTCATAAAGAAGTAGTTTTCCGCCCAGGGGCCGCCGTAGGTAACCAACAGAGTTGGCGTGTAGGCCATCTGCGATTCTGCGGTGGTTTGAACCACATCGGCGTAGATCGGCGAGATCGGGTAGTTATGTTCTTGACCGGGATATCCGTCAATCAGCATGGTCATGTTCAGCTTCATATCAAGTGATCCCTCGGTCGTCGGCATCAGCTCCTGCTCTTTGGATGCCTGCAGAATCCACTGACGCTGCTCGCGGTTTCCGGCCACGTACATTTTGATCGTCTTCGTATCAAAATAGTCGCTGTAGCGCTTCATCACGTCACGGGTGTGATCGAGGTCGCGCAGCTGCTCCGACCAGAATACGCCCGGCCCGGTTTGATAGATTCGCGGTCCGATCATGTTGCCCGCTTCCACCTGGTCGGCATACGTCAGCAAATCCGTCGTACCGGTCTGCGGATCACGAAGCGTGGTGACGCCATACGCCAGGTTTGCCATAAATGACCAGATTTGCGGCTGATGTAGGTTCCTAAACGGGCGAACATGCGCATGGGTGTCTACAAATCCGGGAATGATGGTGCGGCCGCTTACATCACGAATTTCAGCGCCATCTGGAACGGATACCGAACCCTGTTCGCCTATTGCCTCAATGCGATTGTCACGAATCACAATATCGGCGTTCTCGATAATCTCGTAGCCGTTCATGGTAATCGCCGTGCCGCCGCGCAGAACGATCACTCCTTCAGGAATGTCACGTGTTGCCTGCACTTCAATCCTGATCTCTTCAGGCTTGTAATCTTCAGGGCGATCGGGATCATCATCGTTCTCACCATTTTCATCCGGATCACCGTCCCCATTTTCATCGCCATTCTCTTCATCCTGATCCTCATCTTCCTCGCGCTCTGCCTTTTCACGATCGTACCGCTCCTGCTCACGTTCTCGCTCTTTGGCATCATCTAAATTGTAGGTAAGCAGCGCATTTCCAAGTGACCAATGAATGGTTCGTCCATCCCATGCCCAGGCCGGGAACTGTCCTCCGATATCGGTCAGTTTCGCGGCGGGAAATGCGGCACCGTCAGGGTTGGCCACACTGATGCTTTGCGCCTGACCGGCACGCGGAATGGTGACGGTGTAGATATCGCTGCCCACTTGTGCCAGCGCCTGATCACCCTCGGGTGCTTTCAAAATAGTGGAGGCGCGCTGCGGTGATGTTGATCCCGGAACCGTTGCACCGGTAACCTCCAGGTGCTGCCGTTCATCAGTGCCGTCGTAGCGAATAGAAATGAGTCCGCGCTGCGAATGATTCAGGTAGATGCGGTCGTCGTTTTTGACGAAATGGGGTGTGTTCCGGCCATCTGCACTCGCAATCAAGTTTAACTCGCCTCCATCAGACGGGATCCAGATCAGATCATCAGCCGAAAGCGGCACACCGGGTCCGGGAGATTCATAATAAACCCGCCGGTCACCGCGAACGGCAACAATCCTGTCCTGCGTTTTTGACCAGGCAATCTGCTGATAGAGCCCCGGTTGTTCTGTGAGGCGCTCTGCACTCCGCCGTCCATCACTCCGCTTTCGGTAGATATGGCCTCCCTCTTCGGGGTCCCAGGTTGCAAACGCAATCCAGCGGCCATCTGGCGACCATGCGGGAAAGGCTTTCACCATTCCGAGATCCGTTATCATTTCGGGCTCGCCACCAGGCAAGTCCATCACATAAAGATTGTTTAAAACCGTAAATGCCAGCTTTGTGCCATCCGGTGAGGGAACCCCGTCACGAATCTGCCGGGCAACAAAACCGGCATCATCCGACATCGGGTATTTGAATTCCAGGCGGGGACCGAGCTCAATTTCTGTATCAATACTGAACGGAATCTGAGTTGCTTCAGCACCTTCTTCAATTGGCAGACGCCATATTTTTCCGCCCCAGGTTGTAATCACTGCGTCGTTATCCGGCGTAAATACCATTGTGGGGAGTACGTCGCGGGTGGCACGGGATTCCATATCATCCCGCTGAACAGGAAAGGCGAGCCAGCGCTCGTCACCGGAATTCAGATCGCGGATTCGCAGGCCGGTTTCGGTTTCATGACGCGTTCCGTAGACCAGCCACTGTCCGTCGGAGGAGAGTGTTGGACGGAATGCGGAACCGAGTCTTGCGGTTTGCATATGCCGTTCGCCGGTATCCAGGTCAAATTTTGAGATTTGATACTGCGGAAAGATGGCGTTGTAGTTCCAGTCGCTTGTGCGGTGTGAGAACCAGAGATAGCGGTCGTCCGCGCCGAATGCAGGTTCAATCGTCTTGAAATTGTTGGGAGTATCCATAAACTCTGTTCCGCTGCCGCCATCTATGTGGTACATCCGCAGCTTATGAACACCGCCGCGCAGGTTGGCGCGTGCTGCAATTATATAGTTTCCATCCGGGGTGAAAATGGGGGATTGCCAGCGGTGGTTGTTGCCGGTTGTTCGCTGCTCGGTCTCCATGGTTTCCAGGTCCAGAAGCCAGATGTTATCACCACCGCTGCGATCGGAGATAAAGACCACTTTACCGCCATTCGGGCTGTAGCGCGGATGGTGATCAAACGCCATACCGTGCGTCAGCTGTACTGCCTCACCTCCGTCTATCGGGAGTTCGTAGAGGTCACCCATAAAATCAAATATCAATTTCTCGCCTGAGGGATGCACATCCACGGAGATCCATGTGCCCTCATCGGTTTGCAGGTGCACGGTCCGATCGGGTTCCAGGGGCAGATCGGCATGGCTCGGTTTGATGTCGTTGTTGTTGGAATCACTATCCTGAGCCACCGCATTTAAAGGCAGCATCAGGAATATGAATAGACAGAGAGATAGTACAGAGCGTAGTTGAATGAACATGGCAGTCACTTAATTTTATTGAGAGTGTAGATCTGAGAACTTGATAACCTATCAGAGATCTTACTGGCCTATAATAAACAAAGGATTTCTGTAAAGAATGGAAAAATATAATTGTTGCCGCTGCACATTGGAAAAGCTTAGAATCAGAACTTTTTGAATTCAGTACTTTGGGGTTAACCCAGCATATTGGGATAGCTCAACTGGCGTAAACCTATAGTTCTGCCTCCCATTTAGTGCCCATTTGAATATTATTTTCGATTTTATAGATACTGATAAAGCAATGGACACAGAAAAAAAGTCCCGCTGGGGACGCCATATCCGTAGCCCCAGGTCAGTGCAAAGCGGTGGCCTGGGGTTACAACGAGCACAAAAATGAGAGCGCCGTTAGGTGCTATATATCTCCTGATTTCGACACTTTTTTTAAATAAAATTTTGGCCATTGATAATCAATGACTTACAGTTACAAAAAACGATTTTAGGGTGTCCC